>DATCYZ010000068.1:0-14257 GCA_036526195.1 Burkholderiales bacterium | reverse complement strand
TGCTGATGCTCAACCGCCGGCCCGACCGCGCGGAGTCGATCCGGCTGGTGTCCTTCGCGATCGCCGCGCCCTTCATGGCCTCCGGACTGGTGCTGCCGATCGAAATGGCGCCGGTGACCACGGCCGTGGGCCTGCTCATCTTCCTGGTCGGCGCGGTGCAGTACCACGTGGTGCAGGGCTCGCGCGCGCAGTTCATGTCGCGCTTCCTCGCGCCGCAGGTGGCGGAGCTGGTGCGGGTGCAGGGCCTGAAGAGCGCCACGCAGGAACAGACGCTGGAGATCTCCGTGGTGTGCTGCGACCTGCGCGGCTTCACCGCCTTTTCGGCGGCGACCTCCTCGCAGGAGGTGATCGCGATCCTGCGTGAGTACTACGACGTGGTGGGCGCGGCGGCCTCGGCGGTGGGCGGCACCATCAAGGACCAGGCCGGCGACGGCGTGCTGGTGCTGATCGGCGCGCCGCTCCCGTTCGTGGACCACGCACGGCGCGCGCTCGCGCTCGCGCGCGCGATCCGCACCGAGGGCATGGCGCTCGCGGCGCGCTGGTCGGGCGGGTCGCGCCAGCTCGGCGTCGGCGTCGGGGTGGCGAGCGGCTTCGTCACCGTGGGCGTGATCGGCGGCGCCTCGCGTCTTGAATACACCGCCGTGGGCCCGGCGGTGAACCTCGCCTCGCGCCTGTGCTCGGAAGCGGCGCACGGCGAGGTGCTGGTCGACGCGCGCACCGCCGAGCTCGCCACGGGCGAGACCGCGCTGCGCGCCGGCGAGCTCCTGCGCCTCAAGGGCTTCGCCGAGCCGGTGCCGAGCTGGACGCTGGCGGCGGCATAGGAAAAGCAAGAAAAGGGGTCAGAGTCCTTTTTCTCAACCGGCATAGGGCGAAATCATGCCACTCCGGAAAAAGGGCTCTGACTCCTTTTCTTTGAGTAACGTATTGGTTACCAGAATACGGGGTCCGGCGCCTGACGGACCCGCTGCTAGAATTCCCGCATCCGCAGCGCGTTCGCGCTGCCTTGCGATTTCCTTTCCAACGGAGAAACACGATGACCAGAACCCTGCGCGGCTTTGCCGTCCTGTTTTCAGCCATTTTTCTCGTCATGCTCGGCGGCTGCGCCGGCGACTCGAAGCGCTCAAGCACCGGCGAACTCGTCGACGACACCGTCATCACCACCAAGGTGAAGGCCGCGCTGCTGAACGACCCGCACACCAAAGTGCTGCAGGTCAGTGTGGAGACCTTCCGCGGCACGGTACAGCTCTCGGGCTTCGTCGAGTCGCGCGCGGTGGCGGCCAACGCGGTGCGCGTGGCGCGCAGCGTGTCGGGCGTGAAGGCCGTCAAGGACGACATGGTGGTGCGCTGAGCAGCGCGCGCGCGGACCGGCGCTGATGACCACCCTGGTCATGTTCTCGGGCGGCCTGGACAGCACCGCGATGCTGTACCGGCTGCTCACGACCACCGACCAGGACCTGCGCGTGCACCACCTGCGCATGGTCAACCGCGAGGGCCGCGCGCAGGCCGAGCAGGATGCCACCGAGGCGGTGCTCGCCTGGTGCCGCGCCAACTGCCGGCCGTTCCGGTATTCCGAATCCGGCATCGATTTCGCCGACCTCGACACGGTGCCGATCGACTACCTGACGGTGGCCTTCGTCGCCTGCCAGATCGTGATCGACACGCCCGGCTGCAACCGCATCGCGGTGGGCACGCTGCATGCCGACCTCGACGAGGTGAAGCGCAAGGTCAGCGTCGCGCAGCGCACGGTGTTCGAGGCGATGTACGCCTGCTACCGGGCGCGCAAGGTCGGCGAGCCGGTGGTGGAGTGGATCTACCCGGTGTACGAAATGACCAAGGCGCAGGTCGCGGCCTCGCTGCCGCCCGCCCTGCGCGACGCGAGCTGGTCGTGCCGCCGGCCGGTGAAGACCGGCGCCGGCTACCGCATCTGCGGCGAGTGCAAGCCCTGCCGTTTTCGCGCGAAGGTGTCCGAGGAACTCGGCATTCCGCTGTAGCGATCCGCGTCGCCGCGGCTCAGACGATGAGCAGCGCGGCGAGCCCGAGCAGCATGCCCATGCTCACCACGTCGGTCGCGGTGGTGAGGAAGATGCTGGAGGCGGTCGCCGGGTCGAGGCCGAGGCGCTTCAGCGTCAGCGGCACCAGCGCCCCGGACAGGCCGCTCGCCACGCAGGACCCGATCATGGCGAGGAACACCACCAGCGCGAGCAGGAAGGCGTGCGGCGAGCCCTGGCCCTTGGCGATGATGAACATGCCGATCGCGGCGATCAGTCCGACGCCGGCGCCGTTCAGCATGCCCAGGCGCGCCTCCTTGGAGATCAGCGTGCGCTCCGATCCGGGCTGCAGTTCTCCCAGCGTCATGCCGCGCAGCGTCACGGCGAGCGCCTGGCAGCCGGTGTTGCCCGACTGGCCGGCGAGCACCGGCAGGAAGAGCGCGAGGATCACCAGCTGGTCGATGGTGTCCTGGAAGATGCCGACCACGCCGGCGGCGAGGAAGGCGGTGAGCAGGTTGAGCTGCAGCCAGGGGTGGCGCAGCTTCAGGCTCTGCTTCCAGGGCGAGGCGATGCGCTCCTCCTTCTCGACGCCGACCATGCTGCCGGCCTGCGCGGTGATGTCGAAGGCGCGCGCCTCGAACATCGACTGGCCGCGCACCTGTCCGCGCAGGCGCCCCTCCGCGTCCACCACCGGATACACCGGGTAGTGGCGGTCGAGCACGCTTTTCATCGCGTCCTCGAGCGGCGTGGCGGCGTGCAGGGCGAACACCGACTTCGCCATGACTTCGTCGAGCCGACGGTCGGGATCGGCGAACAGCAGGTCGCGCATGGTCACCACGCCGAGCAGGTGCTCGTGCGCGTCGACCACGAAGCAATAGGTGACCAGGGTGTTGCGCACCCGCTCGCGCAGGTCCTCGACGGTCTCGCGCACGGTGCGCGAGGGCGCGAACTCGGCGGCGACCGGCTCGAGCATGCGGCCCACGGTGCCGGATTCGTACAGCGCGTTGCGCTGCCACTGGCGCGACAGCACCGCCGGCGCGGACGCGAACGCATGCTCCCGTGCCTCGCTCGGCAGCGCGGCGATGATGTCCTGCGCGACCGCCGGGCTGAGCAGGGCGAGGGCCTGCGCGATCCGTTCGCCGGGCTGGGCGGCGAGCAGCGCGGCGGCGTCCTCGGGCGCGTTGCGCGAGGCCTCTTCCGCGAGCGCGGCGGCAGTGGACGGGACGGAAGGCGCGTCGGAGGGTTCCATGCGGGTCTCATCGGTCGGCGGGACGGGAGCGCATCATGACCGGCGCAACCGGCCGCAGCAAGTGCCGGCGGCGCTGGTTCAGCCGCGCGGCGCGCGGGGGGCGATGGCCTCGCGGTAGGCGTGCCAGGTCGCGTGGCCGATCCACGGCAGCACGACGACCAGGCCGAGGTAGAAGGTGGCGAAGCCGAGGGCGGTGAGCGCGACGATCGCCGCACCCCAGGCGAGCATCACGGGGAGGTTCAGGCGCAGCACGTTGAAGCTCGTCACCATGGCGCTGACCGCGTCCATCTCCGGCCGGTCGAGCAGCATCGGCAGCGCGACGACGGAGGTGGCGAACACGAGCAGGGCGAAGCCGCAGCCAGCGGCAAGGTAGGCGAAGACGAAGAACCAGGCATCGGGCGATTCCGCGAGCATCCGCGCGAGCCCCGCGAGCGAGAGCACGCCCTGCGGAAAGAACAGCGCGACCACCACCACCGAGACGCGGATCCACACCGCGAGCAGCAGCATGAGGATCAGCGCGTAGAAGCCGATGGCCGGAAAGTTCGCGCGCCAGGCGGTGAGCGTCGGCGCAAGGCGCGGCGCTTCGCCGAGCGCGCGCCGGCGCGACAGGTCGTACAGGCCGATGGCGAGGAACGGGCCGACCAGCAGGAAGCCGGTGGTGAGCGCGATGCCGACCGCGCCCCCGAGATGGCGGGTGAGCAGGAAGCCCATCAGGGCAAGCGTCGCGCCGTAGAACAGGCTTGCGCCGGGCATGGCGCGGAAGTCCCCCAGGCCGGCGGCGAGCCAGCGCCGCACCCCGCCCGGGGCGAGCGCGTTGACGACGGGCCAGGCGAATGCTTCCGCGGGCGAGGGTGGCGCGTCCAAGGCCCGGCGCCCCTCGCTCAGGCCTCCAGCGCGATCATGCGCCGCAGTTCCCTGTAGCGTTCGTCGGGATCCGCGCCGAAGAGCGGGTCGGGCGTCTGCGCGTGCGCCGCGGTCACCGCCGCCCAGTCCGCGGCCGTGAGCAGTTCGGCCGCGCGCGGCAGGATCCGGGCCTCCTCGGTCGCCAGATGGTGGCGGTAATAGGTCAGGTAGGTGTCGGCCGCCGCCTCAAGCAGCGAACGTTCGATCATGGCGCCATCCAGGACGGCTGCCAGCATGCCGTGCAGCGTCGTGCCGGCGGCCGAGATGACGCGATGCTCCTGCTGCAGGCGCCGCACCTGCGCCGAAAGCGAGGGGTCGTGCGCGGCCATGCGCTCGAACGCAATGTCCTCGCGCGGGTGGTGATGGCGCTCGGGGAAGTGCGTCAGGTAGGTGACGATGTCCAGCATCAGCGTGTAGTTCGGCGAACCGCTGTCGTGGAACGCGGCGATCTCGCGCTCGAGCAGGTCGAGCAGCTTCGAAAAGCTGACGTGCTCCTGGTGCCAGAACGATACGGGGTCGGACATCGCGCCTCCCTCGGTGGACGAATCAAGGGTGCCGGGATTCCGCCAGGCCAGTTTGATGCGAATCAAACCCGCGCGCCGCCCGTCCGGGAAAAGGGGTCAGACCCCTTTTATTTTCCGAGTCCGGGGGCGTTGGAATAGACCGCCATTTCGGTCTTGTCCTTCCAGTTCTTTTCGTCGAGCAGGGCGGCGGGCAGGAAGTAGCGGCGCTCGCGCTCGACTTCGGCGGTGTCGACCACCTTGAGCACGTCGTCGTAGGCGACCTTGCGCAGCAGGCCCTCGCCGCTCGTTGTGCGCGCCACCATGAAGGTGTCGTAGACGCGGTAGACGTACAGGTTTGCCGGCCGCGGTCGCCCCGCGGCGTCTTTCAGGGTGAGCGTATAACGGGTATCGGGACGGAACGCGCTCTTGTCCATGCGGACGACTCCTCGGGCCGGGGAGGGGATGCTAGCACGGCGGCTAAGCATTTGAATCATTGACACTTATGCGTCTATCAGCCGGGGCCGGGAAGGTTGAGGGCGCCCCATAAGGAGGGTATATTTATCCACTTATGACGAAGCCCGCTGCGCCTGCGCCGGCCCTCAACGAGGTCCGCACCACCACCTGCTACATGTGCGCCTGCCGCTGCGGCATCCGCGTGCACCTGCGCGATGGCGAGGTGCGCTACATCGACGGCAACCCGGCGCACCCGATCAACAAGGGGGTGATCTGCGCCAAGGGGGCGTCGGGAATCATGAAGCAGCATTCCCCGGCGCGGTTGACCCGGCCGCTCAAGCGCCGCGAGGGCGCCGAACGCGGCGTGGGCGAGTTCGTCGAGATCGAATGGGACGAGGCGTTCGCGAGGCTGGAACAGCGGCTCGCGGGGATTCGCGCCACCGACCCGAAGAAATTCGCGCTGTTCACCGGGCGCGACCAGATGCAGGCGCTCACCGGCCTGTTCGCGCGCCAGTTCGGCACGCCGAACTACGCGGCGCACGGCGGCTTCTGCTCGGTGAACATGGCCGCGGGCATGATCTACACCATCGGCGGCTCGTTCTGGGAATTCGGCGGACCGGACCTCGACCGGGCGAAGCTCTTCGTGATGATCGGTACCGCCGAGGACCATCACTCCAATCCCCTGAAGATCGCGCTTTCGAAGTTCAAGCGTCGCGGCGGGCGCTTCATCTCGGTCAACCCGGTGCGCACCGGCTACTCGGCGATTGCCGACGAATGGGTGCCGATCCGTCCCGGCACCGACGGTGCGCTGATCCTTGCCATCGTGCACGAACTGATCGCGCTCGGCCTGTACGACCGCGAGTTCCTGGTGCGCTATTCGAACGCCGGGCAACTGGTCAACCTGGACGAAACCTCGGATGACTTCGGCCTGCTGGTGCGTGGCGCGGGCGAACCCGGCGACGCGCCGGGCTTCGCCGAGAACCAGGTCTGGTGGGACCGCCACACCGACGGACCGGTGCCGACGCACACCGAGGGCGCGGACCCGTACCTGCTCGGCGAATTCCGCATGCCGGACGGCCGACCGGTGAAGCCGGCGTTCCAGTTGCTGCAGGAGCGTGTCGCGCCCTATACCGCGGAGTGGGCGGAGGGCATCACCGGGGTGCCGGCTGAGACCATCCGCCGCCTCGCGCACGAGATGGGCATCGTCGCGCGCGACGAGCGCGTCGAGTTGCCGATCGCATGGACCGACACCTGGGGCAGGGAGCACGCCTCGGTCACCGGCAACCCGGTGGCGTTCCACGCCATGCGCGGGCTGGCCGCGCACTCGAACGGCTTTCACACCATCCGGGCGCTCGCCATCCTGATGTCGCTGCTCGGCACCATCGACCGGCCGGGGGGCTTTCGCCATCGCGCGCCGTTTCCGCGCGCGATCCCGCCGGCGGCGAAGACGCCGCGCGGGCCCGAGGGCGTGCAGCCGAACACGCCGCTGGCCGGTCTCGCCCTGGGCTGGCCGGAATCGCCCGAGGACCTGTTCGTCGACGCCGACGGGGCGCCGGTGCGCATCGACAAGGGCTTCTCCTGGGAATATCCGCTCTCGGTGCACGGCCTGATGCACAACGTGATCACCAATGCATGGAAGGGCGATCCGTATCGCCTGGACACGCTGATGATCTTCATGTCGAACATGGCGTGGAACTCGACCATGAACACCGGCGAAGTGCGCCGCATGCTGAACGACCGCGACGCGGACGGCGGCCATCGGATCCCGTTCCTCGTCGTTTGCGACACCTTCCAGTCGGAGATGACGGCCTTTGCCGACCTGGTGCTGCCCGACACCACCTACCTAGAGCGGCACGACGTGATGTCGATGCTCGATCGGCCGATTTCCGAGTTCGACGGCCCGGTGGACGCGGTGCGCTTGCCGGTGGTGACGCCGCCCGCCGGCTGCAAGCCGTTCCAGGAAGTGCTGATCGAGCTCGCCGGGCGGCTACGCCTGCCGGCCTTCGTCGATGCCGCCGGCGCGCGCCGCTTCAGCAGCTACCCGGACTTCATCACCCACTACGAGACCGAGCCGGGCTCGGGCATCGGCTTTCTCGCCGGCTGGCGCGGCAAGGATGGCGCCGAGTTCATGCGCGGCGCGCCGAACCCGCGCCAGTGGGAGATGTATGCGCAGAACAACTGCGTCTACCACCACGAATTGCCGCCCTCGTACCAGTACATGCGCAACTGGAACCGCGGCTACATGGAATGGGCGCAGCGCACGCGCATCCGGCGCTGGGGCGACCCGATCATCATCCAGCTGTATTCCGAGGTGCTGCAGAAGTTCCGCCGCGCCGCGCGCGGCCGCGGCGCGGGGCGCAAGCCGCCTGCGCACCTGCGCGCGCGCGTCGAGACCTACTTCGACCCGCTGCCGTTCTATTACGAGCCGCTCGAGCGCGCCGCCACCGACGGCGAACGCTACCCGCTCGCGGCGATCACCCAGCGGCCGATGGCGATGTACCACGCCTGGGATTCGCAGAACGCCTGGCTGCGGCAGATCCATGCGCACAACCCGCTCTACGTGAACCCGGTCACCGCGCGCGCGCAGGGCATCGGCGACGGCGACTGGGTGTGGGTGGAATCGCAATGGGGCAGGGTGCGCTGCATCGCGCAGTGGAGCGAGGCGGTCGAACCGGGCACGGTCTGGACCTGGAACGCGATCGGCAAGCAGCCCGGCGCCTGGAGCCTCGATGTGGACGCGAACGAGGCGCGCAAGGGGTTCCTGCTGAACCACCTGATCAGCGACCGCCTGCCTGCGGGCGACGGCGCGGAAACCTCGAACTCGGATCCGGTGACCGGGCAGGCGGGCTGGTACGACGTGCGCGTGCGCATCGAGCGCGCGGGCGCCGAAGAGCCGAGGGAGACCGCGCCGGCCTTCGCGCCGCTGCCGCGCTACCCTGGCATGTCGAAGGCCATCCCGGGGCGCATCGCCTACGACGCGAAGGGGCCGGCGCGATGACCCAGCTTGCCGAATTGGAACGCTCGCGATGACCCAGCTCGCGTTGGTCATAGATCTGAACGTCTGCGTCGGCTGTCACGCCTGCGTGACCAGCTGCAAGCAATGGAACACCTCGGGCGAGGCCGGGACGCTGGGCGACGAGAATCCCTACGGCAAGGACCCGAGCGGCACCTTCTTCAACCGCGTGCAGACCTTCGAGGTGGGGCAGTACCCGAACACCGAGACGGTGCATTTCCCGAAGTCCTGCCTGCATTGCGAGGACCCGCCCTGCGTGCCGGTGTGCCCGACCGGCGCGAGCTACAAGCGCGCCGAGGACGGCATCGTGCTGGTGGACTACGACAAGTGCATCGGCTGCAAGTACTGCGCCTGGGCCTGCCCCTACGGCGCGCGTGAGCTCGACGAACAGCAGAAGGTGATGAAGAAGTGCACGCTGTGCGTCGACCGCATCACCGACGCGAGCCTGCCCGAGGCGGACCGCAAGCCGGCCTGCGTCATGGCCTGCCCGACGAACGCGCGCCTGTTCGGCGACATCCACGACCCGGACTCCGGGGTCTCGACGGCGATCCGCGAGCAGGGCGGCTACGCGCTGATGCCCGAGTGGGGCACGCACCCGGCGAACCATTACCTGCCGCGGCGCAGGGTGGTTGGCGGCGTGCAGCCCGAGGACCTGCAGCGCGTCGACAACCCGCTCAAGGTCGACGGCAAGCTGCCGCGGCCCGCCGCGGGCGAGCCATCACTGGACGACGTCACCTCCTGGTAGCCGGATGCGGCCCGCCTTCTCGGTCATATTCCTCACCACCCTGATCGGCGCCGCGCAGGGCCTGTTCATCGTGCTGTGCGCCGCCGACCTGGCGGCGAGACTGACCGGTGCGGTGATCCGGCCGCCGGATGCGCTGCACTCAGCGGGGGGCGCGCTGGCGTTCGTGCTGCTCGCGGCGGGCCTTGCCGCCTCGTTCTTCCACCTGGGGCATCCGGAGCGCGCCTGGCGCACGGCGTCGCAGTGGCGCACCTCGTGGCTTTCGCGCGAAGTGATCGTGCTGCCCGCGTTCATGCTGCTGGTCGCGCTGCATGCGGTCGCATACCACCCGGCCGGGATCGAACTGCGGCCCGCGGCCGGATGGATCGCGGTGCTCGGGGTCGGGGCCAGCCTCGCGCTGTTCGTCTGCACCGGCATGATCTACGCCTGCCTGCGCTTCCTGCAGGAATGGGCGAGCCCGCTCACGGTGCTGAACTTCGTGCTGCTCGGCCTCGCCTCGGGCGCGACGCTGGCCGCGGCGCTTGCGGCATTCGAGGCGCCGGCGCTGGCCGGTCCGTTTGCCCTCTGGTCGATCGTCCTGACGCTCGTTGCGCTCGGCACGCGGACGCTGGCGCTCGCGCGCAACGCGCGGCTGCGTCCGATCTCGACGCTGGCCACCGCCATCGGCGTGAAGCACCCGCGCATCGTGCAGAAGGCCGCCGGGTTCCTCGGCGGTTCGTTCAACACGCGCGAGTTCTTCCACGGCCGGACGCGCGGCGCCCTGCGCGCGGTGCGCGCCTTCTTCCTGCTGGCGGGCTTCGCGGTGCCGGTGCTGCTGGTCGCGGCCGGGATGGCGGGCGGTGCGCCCGCGTGGCTGGTCGCGGCGGTGCTGGTGCAGTTCGCGGGGCTGGTCGCCGAGCGCTGGTATTTCTTTGCGGATGCAAACCATCCGCAGAACCTCTACTACAGCGCGATCGCCTGAGCCGGCACTGTCGGATGATCGACGGATAAGGCCATTCGATTCGTCGATTTCCGCGCGCGTGCTAGCGTGTGCGCCTGATCGAAAGGATCCCCGGAGTACCCATGACGAAACTCGTAGCCCCCCACGGTGGCGTCGGCCTGCGGCCGCTGCGCCTCGAAGGCGATGCCGCTGCGCGCGAGGCGAAGCGCGCGGAATCGCTCCCCCGGCTCACCGTCAGCTCGCGCGAGAAGGGCGACCTGGTGATGCTCGGCATCGGCGGCTTCACGCCGCTCGAGGGCTTCATGAACCGCGCCGACTGGCAGGGCGTGTGCGACACGATGCACACGGCGGGAGGGCTCTTCTGGCCGATCCCGATCACGCTCTCGGCGGACGTGGCGTTCGCCGGGGGGCTCGCCGAGGGCGCGGAGATCGCGCTCGCCGACCCCGACGACGGCGCGCTGCTCGCCACGATGAAGGTCACCGGGAAATACGAGATCGACAAGGCGCATGAATGCCAGTCAGTGTTCCGCACCACCGAGGAGAAGCACCCGGGCGTGCAGATGGTGATGCGCCAGGGCGCGGTCAACCTTGCCGGCCCGGTGAAGGTGCTGTCCGACGGGGGGTTCAGCGCGCGCTACGGCGCGCTCTTCATGACCCCGGCGCAGACGCGCGCGGAGTTCGAGCGCTTGGGCTGGTCGCGCGTCGCGGCCTTCCAGACGCGCAACCCGATGCACCGCTCGCACGAGTACCTTGCCAAGGTGGCCATCGAGGTCTGCGACGGGGTGATGGTGCACTCGCTGCTCGGCAACCTGAAGCCGGGCGACATCCCGGCGGACGTGCGCACGCGCGCCATCGGCGCGCTGATCGAGGGCTACTTTCGTCCCGGCACCGTGCTGCAGGCCGGCTACCCGCTCGACATGCGCTACGCCGGGCCGCGCGAGGCGCTGCTGCACGCCACCTTCCGCCAGAACTACGGTTGCTCGCACCTCGTGGTGGGGCGCGACCATGCCGGGGTCGGCAGCTACTACGGCCCCTTCGACGCCCACAGGATCTTCGACGAGATCCCGCAGGACGCGCTCGAGACCCGCGCGCTGAAGATCGGCCTGACCTTCTGGTGCCACCGCTGCAAGGGCATGGCCTCGGACCGCACCTGCCCGCACGGCGACGCGGACCGGCTGCAGGTCTCGGGCACGCAGTTGCGCGAGTGGCTCTCGGCGGGGAAGGACGTGCCGGCCGAGTTCAGCCGACCCGAGGTGCTCGAGGTGCTGCGCGAGTACTACGCCTCGGCGTAGGCGGAACGCCGGGCGAACGCGGGACGCCTACGGCTTCTTCGGCGTCTTGTACTCGGCTTCCTTCTGGAACGGCTTCCAGACGGTCTCGAATCCGACGAAGCCCTTCTCGTTCGGCGCCATCTGGCGCGTCGTGAAGTAAGGCGTCACGCCGTCGGGTACCTGGGTGGGGGCGGGCTTGTGGTCGCTCATGAGTCACCTATCGTGCCGTGAAGGCGGGAATGCCGGTGCAAGCAGGCAGGGTTGAATGTATCCGATCCGGGTCGATGCCGCTGCTCAAACGGGCCGCAGGCGCGACGGGTCGACATCCACGCCCGCCGGGATCGCCGTGCCTGTTCGCGTCTCCTCGTCGGTGGCCTCGCGCACGGTCAGGATTTCCAGCGCAAAGACCACCGCCCTGCCGCAAAGCGGGTTGTTGCCGTCCACCGTCAGCCTCTCGTCGTCCATATGCGTGACGAGAAAGCTGCGCGTCTGTCCCCGGTCGTTCTCCATCAGGATGGAGGCGCCGACCTGCCGGTATTCCTCGGGCACGTTCTCGAGCGCATCGGTGAACACCAGCGACTCGTCCCTGGGGCCGAAGATCTGGTTGCCGTCGATCGGCACTTCGATCACGTCGCCGACGGACCGGCCCTCGAGCGCCTGGTGGACGGACGGGGCGAGGATTTCGTTGTGCCCGTGTACATAGCCGAGCGGGAACTCGACGCAGGTGAGCACGTGCCCGGTCTTGCTGTCGGTCACCCTGTAGGTCAGTTCGACGAACTTGCCGTCGCGGATGACCTGGCTCATGTCGGTCCCGGCGCCCATGCTCAGAAGATGGAGGCGCCGAAGATCCTGAGCTTCCCGTCTTCGTAGCCGAGGACTAGCCGGCCGAGCCATTCGCCGGGCTTCTTCGTGCTGCGCTGCCGGTACAGTACGGTCACGTGCTCCCCCCGGCGGATGATGCCGAGCGCATCGATCTCGGCGGACAGGCTTCTCGCCAGTTCGCTGTTGGCGAACTGGTGGCCCGCCACGACCTGGTTGATGGCGCGCGCGAGGTCGCTGGAGAAGTTCCGGACGAAATCCCCGTACTTGCCTTCGTTCGAGTACTTGCAGAGGTCGCGCCACAGCGGATCGGCAAGTGCCCTGATCTCCTCATCGGTCTTGTCGATGATGTTCGCGCGCGGCGCTCCGGACGCGGCCGGCTGCCCGGCGTCGGCTACGGCCGGCATGATGCCTGCCGGCGTGCCGGCCCGATGCCGGGCGCACGCGTCCTGCCGTTGCGTCCGTTACTCGCCATCCGAAACCAGGTGATAGCAGGGCGCCTTTTCCATGGTGTACTCGCCCGACTTCGGGTCGCGGCGCGACACGGTCAGCACGTGCCAATTCGCGTCGTCCACCTTCATGGCGTCGCCCCGGTAGTAGTAGCCCGGCCAGCGGGTCTCCTTGCGGAACAGCGTGTGCTGCGTCACGCACTCCGCGGCGCGGTGACGGTGCTTCAGTTCCCACGCGCGCAGCAGCTCATGGATGTCCTCGGCGGCCAGCTTCTCAAGGTCTTCCTCCATGATCGCGAGCTTCTTGAGCCCGATGTTGAGGAGCTTCTCGTTGGTCATGTAGTTGACGGTCACCCCGCCGCAATACTCGTCCATCAGCTTCTGCAGGCGGTCCAGCCCCTGCTTCGGGTTGATGTAGTGCGGGTTGACGTCGCCCGCCACGATCGCGTTGCGGTAGGTCTTGTAGTGCTCCATCGGCTTGTAGATCTCCGCCTTGCGGCGGTTGATCTGCTCGTCGGACACGACGATGCCTTCGGCCTTGCCGTCGTCGATGTACTTGCAGGCAGCCTTGGCGGCAAGGCGGCCTTCAGTGAACGAACCCGAGGAGAAGGCGTGCGGCGTGCCGCCGACCGCGTCACCGGCGCCGAACAGACCCTCGATGGTCGTCATGCGGTTGTAGCCCCAGAAATACTCGGGCGGCGAGACGTCCTCCGGACCCGAGCACCAGGCGCCCGAGCCGGTCGCGTGCGAGCCCATGACGTAGGGCTCGGAGGTGGTCAGCTCGGGGTTCTCGTTCTTCGGGTCCACGTCGGTGGAGGCCCACAGCACCGCCTGGCCTACCGTCATGCCGAGGAAGTTTTCCCAGCCGACTTCCTCCAGGTGCGGATCCTGGAAGGCGCGCATGGTCACCATGTGGATCGGGCCGCGACCGGCGTTCACCTCCTGGATAATGCAGTGGTTGCGCAGGCAGGTCGGGATCGGCCGGTGCGTCAGGTGCGAGGCCTCCGGGTCGAGGTACTCCTTGCCGACCATCTGCTGCAGCGCGGGGAACCACTTGGACTCGTACTCCTCGCCCAGGCAGTTCTGCGTATAGGTCTTCAGGTGCAGGAAGTAGGCGCCGACCGGGCCGTAGCCGTCCTTGAACCGCGCCAGCACGATGCGGTTCTCCATCTGCGTCATCTTGGCGCCGGCATTGATCATCAGGCCGTAGGCCGAAGCGGAGGACCAGGGGGCGTACCAGGTGCGGCCGGAGCCTTCGCCCACCGAGCGCGGCTTGAAGATGTTGGACGCGCCGCCCGCGCCGCAGATCACGGTCTTCGACTTGAACACGTGGTAGTTACCGGTGCGCACGTTGAAGCCGACCGCCCCCGCCACCCGGTTCTCGCGGCTGTCGTCCATCAGCAGGTGGGTGACGCAGATGCGGTTGAAGACCTTGTCCGCGGATTTCTTGGCGGCCTCGGCCACGATGGGCTTGTAGGACTCGCCGTGAATCATGATCTGCCAGCGCCCCTCGCGCAGGTAGCGCCCGGTCTTCGGGTCCTTCATGATGGGCAGGCCCCACTCCTCGAACTGGTGCACTGTCGAGTCGACGTGGCGTGCCATGTCGAACAGCAGGTCCTCGCGCACCATCCCCATCAGGTCGATGCGGGCGTAGCGGACATGGTCTTCCGGCTTGTTCTCGCCCCAGCGCGTGCCCATGTAGCAGTTGATGGCGTACAGCCCCTGGGCGACGGCGCCCGAGCGATCGATATTGGCCTTCTCGGCAATGACGATCTTCTTGTCCTGCCCCCAGAATCTCGCCTCCCAGGCGGCACCGGTGCCGCCCAGACCCGCACCGACGACCAGAATGTCGATGCCGTCTTCAATGATCGTTTTGTAGGCCATCAGTAGTACACGCCTTTCTTGAGCTTGAGACCTGCGGACTGAA
>DATCYZ010000067.1:0-99251 GCA_036526195.1 Burkholderiales bacterium | reverse complement strand
GCGCAGAAGCGGTTGCGGGTGAACACGCCCGCCACCGTCGTCCCCGCGGCGAAGCGCACCACCAGCAGGTCCTTGCGGTCGGGTTTGCGGATGCCGGCGCGGGCCACCCCCAGTTCGACACCGGCGACGCGAAGCAGCCGTGCCGGGTCGGGTACTGGCAGGTTTACCGCCACAGCGTAATCTTGCCAAGGCGGGCTAGTGTCATCATTCCTGCCATACGCAACCTTCCAGAGCGCTTCGCGACATGAGCAACGGCGACGACCCGTTCGAGCGGGCCAAGCACCATTTCTTCCTGGGCTTGGAGGATATAAGAACTTCCCACTACCGGGAAGCGGAGATCGAACTGCGGAAGTCCCTCGAGTACGTACCGGACCGGCTATCCACGCTCGTCAACCTGTCCGCTGCCCTGCTGCATCTGAAGAAGTACGACGAAGCCGAGGCCTTCATTGCGCTAGCGCGCGCCCAGGATCCGGATAGCCCCGAGGGACTGCTCAATGAAGGCTACCTGCACCGCGTTCGACATGAACACGCGAAGGCCCTGGCGTGTTTTGACCGAGCATTGGTGGTAAGAAAAGATTACGCGGAGGCGCACAACAGTCGTGGTGTCACTCTGTCGGACCTCGATCACTTGGACGCCGCGATTGCGAGCTTCGACAAGGCCATTGCCATCAATCCGGACTACGCGGAGGCGTATTGCAACCGCGGCGAGGCACTGAGAGAGCTGAATCAACCGGACGCTGCGATAGCGAGCTACGCCAAGGCCATCAGCATACGTCCCGACTACGACTATCTAGCTGGGACATTGCAGCACACCAAGTTGCAGATCTGCGACTGGCGGGATCATTCCGCTTGCGTCGCCGCAGTGGCGGACCGGATAGCGGCCGGTACGAGGGCCTCATTACCTTTCTACCTTCTTTCGCTGACATCATCCACGAAGCTCCAGCAAAGGTGTGCTCAGACCTTCGTTTCTGATAGGTATCCTGCCAATGCTTCGCTAGGGGCCATCCCCAAGCCCTCTGCGTCCCGGCAGAGGATACGCATCGGCTATTACTCCGCCGACTATCACAATCACGCCACCAGCTATCTCATGGCGGGGTTGCTTGAACTTCACGACAGGAGCAGGTTCGAAACCTTCGGCTTCTCCTTTGGACCCCGCCGAGATGACGCCATGCGCAAGCGCGTTGCAGGTGCCTTCGACGAGTTCATCGACGTGCGCGACATGTCGGACCGGCAGGTAGCGCAGCAATCGCGGGACTTGGGCATCGACATTGCCGTCGATCTCAAAGGATTTACTCAGGGTAACCGCACCAGCATCTTCGCCTTCCGTGCCGCGCCGATTCAGGTGAACTACCTAGGTTATCCGGCAACGATGGCCGCAGACTACATCGACTACCTAATAGCCGACAGGACTGTCGTCCCCGAATCCGATTTGAGCCATTACAGCGAGAAGCTTGCCTATCTTCCGCACTGCTACCAGGTCAACGACTGGCAGCGAAGCGTCGCCGACAAGGTGTTTACCCGCGCGGAATTGGGGCTGCCTGACGCCGCGTTCGTGTACTGTTGTTTCAATAACTGCTACAAGATCACGCCCGACGTATTCGACTCCTGGGCAAGAATCCTGCGGCAGGTTGAAGGCAGCGTTTTGTGGCTGCTTGCGGACAATGCGGCAGCGGCGCGAAATCTGCGCCAAGAGGCGTGGCGGAGAAACCTGGACCCGGCGCGCCTGGTGTTTGCGGAGAGATTTCCGATCGCCGAGCATCTCGCGCGACACCGAACCGCGGATCTGTTCCTCGACACGCTGCCCTACAACGCGCACACGACGGCGAGCGACGCGCTCTGGGCGGGACTGCCCGTGCTAACGCTCCAGGGATCGGCCTTTCATGGGCGCGTGGCGGCAAGTCTCCTTGCCGCCGTCGGCTTGCCGGAGCTTGTTACTACGTCGCCGGACGAGTATGAAGCGCTCGCCGTTCGCCTGGCCCGAGAGCCGGAGCTGCTGCGCACCATGAGGACACGCCTGCAGCGGAACCGGCTCACGCAACCGCTTTTCGACACGCCACTTTTTACCCGGCACATCGAAGCGGCCTACGCAAGGATGTATGAGCGCTATTGCCAAGGCCTGACGCCAGAGACCTTCCTGGTAGACGACGCGGGTCGCTAGCTCAGCTTGCCGTGGCAGTGCTTGTACTTGCGCCCCGAGCCGCAGGGACAGGGGTCGTTGCGGCCGATCTTCTGCCCGGCGCGCGCCGGCTGCTGCTTCTGCGGCGCCTCGTCCGCGCCAAGAGCGGTGTCGTAGTCCGCGTGCTGCAGGCGCACGTTCTCCACGTGCGGCGCGACATCGGCTTGCGGCACGGCGTCGCTGGCGCGAATCTCCACCGCCACGAGCGTGCGCGTCACCTCGAGCTTCACCGCCTCGATCATGGCGCCGAACAGCTCGAACGCCTCGCGCTTGTATTCCTGCTTCGGGTTCTTCTGCGCGTAACCGCGCAGGTGGATCCCCTGGCGCAGGTGATCGAGCGCGGCGAGATGCTCGCGCCAGTGCCCATCCAGGATCTGCAGCATCACATAGCGCTCGTACTGGCGGAACGAGTCTTCGGCGCCCGAGGGGATCTTGGCGTGATACGCCTCGTGCGCCTTCTCGGTGATGCGCGCGAGCAGCGCCTCATCGCCGAGATCCGGCTCCTGCTCGAGCCAGCGTGCGACCGGCAGCTCCAGGTTGAGCTCGGCCTTGAGCCCGCCCTCAAGCCCTTTCACGTCCCACTGCTCCTCGACGCTCTCCTCGGGCAAGTGAACCCGGAACAGGTCCGCGACCACGCCGGCGCGCAGGTCGGCGATGCGCGCCGATACGTCGCTCGATTCGAGCAGCTCGTTTCGCAGCGCGTAGATGGTCTTTCGCTGGTCGTTGGCGACGTCGTCGTATTCCAGCAGCTGCTTGCGGATGTCGAAGTTGCGCGCCTCGACCTTGCGCTGCGCGCTCTCGATCGAGCGCGTCACCATGCCGTGCTCGATGGCTTCGCCCTCCGGCATGCGCAGCATCACCATGATCTTGTTGATGCGCTCGCCGGCGAAGATTCGCAGCAGCGGGTCCTCGAGCGACAGGTAAAAGCGCGAGCTGCCCGGGTCGCCCTGGCGGCCCGAGCGGCCGCGCAGCTGATTGTCCACCCGGCGCGACTCGTGGCGCTCGGTGCCGATGATGTGCAGGCCGCCCTCGCGAATCACGTGGTCATGCAGTTGCTGCCACTCGCCGCGCAGGCGCTCGGCGCGCGACTTCTTGTCCTCCGGCGCGACCTTGTCGTCCGCCTCCACCAGCTCTACCTGCTTGTCGACGTTGCCGCCGAGCACGATGTCGGTGCCGCGCCCCGCCATGTTGGTGGCGATGGTGACCATCTTCGGCCGTCCGGCCTGCGCCACGATCTCGGCCTCGCGTGCGTGCTGCTTGGCGTTCAGCACCTGGTGCGGCAGCTTCTCTTTCGTCAGCAGGCCCGACAGCAGCTCGGAAGACTCGATCGACGTGGTGCCCACCAGCACCGGCTGCCCGCGCGTGTAGCAGTCCTTGATGTCCTCGATGATCGCTTTGTGCTTCTCCGGCGCAGTGCGGTACACGAGGTCGAGCCGGTCCTCGCGGATCATCTTCTTGTGCGTCGGGATGACCACCGTCTCGAGGCCGTAGATCTCCTGGAACTCGTAGGCCTCGGTGTCGGCGGTGCCGGTCATGCCCGCGAGCTTGCGGTACATGCGGAAGTAGTTCTGGAAGGTGATCGACGCCAGCGTCTGGTTTTCGTTCTGGATCGCCGCCTTTTCCTTCGCCTCGACCGCCTGGTGCAGGCCGTCCGACCAGCGCCGCCCGTGCATCAGGCGCCCGGTGAACTCGTCGACGATGATCACGTCGCCGTCCTGCACCACGTAGTGCTGGTCACGGTGGAAAAGGTTGTGCGCACGCAGCGACGCGTGCAGGTGGTGCACCAGATTGATGTAGGCCGGCTCGTACAGGCTCGCGCCCTGCGGCAGCAGGCCGACGCGCGCGAGGACCTCTTCGGCCTTGGCGTGGCCGGCCTCCGAGAGCGAAATCTGGTGGTTCTTCTCGTCGACCCAGAAATCTCCCTCGCCCTTCTCGTCCTTCTGGCGCGTAAGCAGCGGCGCCACCTCGTTCATGCGCGCGTAAATCTCGGTGCGGTCCTCGGCCTGGCCGGAGATGATCAGCGGCGTGCGCGCCTCGTCGATCAGGATCGAGTCCACCTCGTCGACGATGCCATAGCGCAGACGGCGCTGGAAGCGCTCCTCGACTCGCATCGCCATGTTGTCGCGCAGGTAATCGAAGCCGAACTCGTTGTTGGTGCCGTAGGTGATGTCGGCCGCGTAGGCGGCACGCTTCTCGTCCGGCTCCATCTGCGGGATGTTGACGCCCACGCTCAGCCCAAGGAAGCGGTAGATCTTGCCCATCCATTCCGCGTCGCGCCGCGCCAGGTAGTCGTTGACCGTCACGATGTGCACGCCGTAGCCCGCAAGCGCGTTGAGGTACGCCGGTAGCGTGGCCACCAGGGTCTTGCCCTCCCCGGTCTTCATCTCGGCGATCTTGCCGTCGTGCAGCACCATGCCGCCGACGAGCTGCACGTCGAAGTGGCGCATGCGCAGGGTGCGCTTGGACGCCTCACGCACCACGGCAAAGGCTTCCGGGAGCAGCGCCTCCAGCGCTTCGGCTTCCGCCGCGTCGCGCTCGGCCTCGGCTACGGCGCTGAGACGCTCGGACAGCCGCGTGCGGAACTCGACGGTCTTGGCGCGCAGCGCCTCGTCCGAGAGCGCCGCGATGCCGGTCTCGAGCGCGTTGATGCGCGCGACGGTGCGTGAATACTGCTTCAGCAGGCGCTCATTGCGGCTGCCGAAGATCTTGGTTAGGACGTTGGCCATTGCGAAGTCGCCGCCGCAGCGGCGGACGCGCGAAAAATACCCTTGAAACTCAAAATTTTAGCACGGCGGGGCGGGCGCCCCGAGGGTCTGACTAGCGGCCGGCGCGGGCGCTGTGCTGCGCGCCCTGCGAGGCCAGCACGAAGCGCGCCGGGTTCTGCGCCACGCCCTTGAAGCGCACTTCGAAGTGCAGGTGCGGGCCGGTGGAGCGGCCGGTGGTGCCGACGTCGGCGATGCGGCGGCCGCGCTGTACGACATCGCCTTCGCGCACGTGCAGCTTTGACGCGTGCGCATAGCGCGTCACGAGGTCGTTGCCGTGGTCGATGTCGACGACGTTGCCATACTGCGGATGAAAGCCGGCGAAGATGACCACGCCGCCGGCAGCAGCGACGATGGACGAGCCCAAGTCGGCGAGGAAGTCGATCCCCTCGTGCATCGCCTGCATGCCGGTGAAAGGATCGATGCGCATGCCAAAGCCGGACGCGTTGAACGGCGCGTTGACCGGCATCATGGTCGGAATCAGCTTCTTCTTCACCGCCTGCTCGAACAGCTGCGCTTCCAGCACGCCGAGCATGTCGGTCCGGTTTTCCATCTGGCGCGACACCACGTACAGCTTCTCGCCGAACTCGGCAAGCGACAGGTTCTGCGGCGGCAGCGCGGTCGGCTGCGCGCCGCCCAGGCCCGGGGCCTCGCTGAAGCGGAATTCCTGCGGCCGGATGCCGGCCAGCGACGACAGGCGGTCGCCGAGCGCGTCAAGGCGTGCGAGCTGCGCCTGCATCTCGCCGAGCTTCACGGCCATGGCGTTGAGGTTCTGCTGCACGAACTGGCGCGCGCGCTCGGCTTCGCCCTGCTGGGCGGAGAGCACGAGCTCCTGCACCAAGGGTACCTTGATGTCGGTGGCAAAGCGGAAGGTGACCCAGTACAGCGCCGTGGTCATCACCACCAGCAGCGCCAGGGCGGCGAACAGCGACGCGACCAAGTGCCGCGTCGACACGTTCAGCGTCCGCGCTTTGGCCAGACGACTCGGGATTACGATAATCTGCACTCGGCGCTCCCTGTTTCCGAACTCCCCTTGCACCCAGCCAAAGCCGATCGCTACCTGATCACCGACGCGGGCATGGAACGCGTCGTCGCCAAGGCGCGCGAACTGCGCGCGCTCACCCGCGCTTGCCTCGATTTCCTACCGCCCGGACTGGGGAGCCAAGTAAGCGCCGCCAATCTGCGCGACGGCGAGCTTTCGCTGGTTGCCGCCAATCCGGCAGCCGCCGCGAAGCTCAAACTGGTCGCCGAGAGCTTGCGTAAGTTCTTGTTACTACAGGGAACGAAGGTTAGTTCAGTTTCGGTAAGGGTGCAACCAACTCGGTCACACCGGGAGGCTCATCCGCCGGCACCCCGGGTCGCCCTTTCGGAGGGCGGAAAAGCTGAATTATCAGAGCTTTACAGCCGCCTGAGTCCGGATTCCCCGCTCCACCGTGCCCTCGGCGTGTTGCTAAAACGCCAAAACGTCAAAACTCGCCCGCAAGGCGCTCCGCAAAGATCAGCACGAGGACGAAAGCAGCGAGGAACACCGCGTACTTGAAGATGAGCCACGCGTAGCGCAGGTACCGGCGCTCGCCGGTCGCGAGGTACATCAGCACGCAGCCGCCAAGTCCGGCCGCCACCAGCAGCCCGAGGACGCGCGCCAGCAGCACCTAGACCGGCAACCAAGCTAGGCCGGCCACGCCGGCCGGCGCCTGCTCGGCATGCTCGAAGCTCGCCATCTCCCAGGCGCCGGTGTCGTCGACCAGCGCGCGCAGCAGCCGGTTGTTCAGCGCATGCCCGGACTTATGCGCCGAGAAGGCGCCGAGCAACGGCCGCCCGAGGAGGTACAGGTCGCCGAGCGCATCGAGCACCTTGTGGCGGATGAACTCGTCGGCAAAGCGCAGGCCCTCGGCATTGAGCACCCGGTATTCGTCCAGCACCAGCGCGTTGTCCAGGCCGCCGCCGAGCGCGAGGCCATCCTCGCGCAGGCGCTCGACGTCGTGCATGAAGCCGAAGGTACGCGCGCGCGCGATTTCCTTGAGGTACGAGGTCTCGGCGAAGTCGACGCTCACCGACTGGCTGGTCTTGTCGATCACCGGATGGTTGAAAACAATGGAGAACGCGAGCCGCAGTCCCTCGTAGGGATCGAGGCGCGCCCATTTGTCGCCCTCGCGCACCTCGATGGCCCGCGTCACGCGCAGGAAGCGCTTGGGGGCCATCTGCTCGGCGAGGCCCGCCTGTTGCAGCAGGAGCGCGAACGGCGCTGCGCTGCCGTCCATGATCGGCACTTCCGGACCATCCAGGTCCACGTAAGCGTTGTCCACGCCCAGGCCGGCGAGCGCCGACATCAGGTGCTCGACGGTGTACACCTTCACCTCCTGGTGCACGAGGCACGACGACAGCCGCGTTTCGCCCACGCGATCGGCGCGCGCCGGGATGTCCACGGGCGAAGCAAGATCGATGCGGCGAAAGACAATGCCGGTGTCGGGCTGCGCCGGCCGCAGCGTCATGTTGACCTTCTGTCCGGTGTGCAGGCCGACGCCCTTGGCGCGAATCAGGGACTTTAGGGTGCGTTGCTTGAGCATGCCTAACTTCTTGAGCGAACTTGGGATTCTAGCAGACGAGCACGGCGGAGCGCCTCCGGCTAGGAGGAGAAAAGAGGCGCCCCGCCCGAGCCCGCGCGGATCCTAGTCCGCCTGCTTGCGCAGAAAGGCCGGAATGTCGTACTTGTCGACCCCGCTTTGCTGCAGCGCCTCGACCGTCGAGGCCCGGTTGCGCCGGATCACCGCGGGCACCGAGTCGAGTTGCTGGTAGTCGACGGCGCCCTGGCCGGTCATCGGCTGGTCGTCGGTGCCGGTCTTCTGCGATACCACGAGCTGGGGCTTGCCTTGGCGCGCCATCAGCGGTGCGCCCAGCCCGGTCGCCACGACCGTCACGCGCAGGTTGTCGGTAAGGCCGTCGTCGTACACGCCGCCGTAGATGATGGTGGCATCCTCCGCCGCGAATGCGCGGATGGTGTTCATCACCTCCTTGGTTTCGCGCAGCTTGAGGCTCGTGCGCGAGGCGCTGATGTTGACCAGCACGCCGCGCGCCCCGGCGAGGTTCACGCCTTCGAGCAGCGGGCAGGCGACCGCCTGCTCGGCGGCGATGCGCGCGCGGTCCACGCCGGCAGCGACGGCCGAGCCCATCATCGCCATGCCCTGCTCGGACATGACGGTGCGCACGTCCTGGAAGTCGACATTCACCAGTCCCGGCTGATTGATGATCTCGGCGATACCTGCGACCGCGTCGTTCAGCACGTTGTCGGCGGCGCGGAACGCTTCCTCCTGCGTCACGTCCTCGCCCAGCACCTCCTCGAGCTTGTCGTTGAGGATCACGATGAGCGAATCCACGTGCGGCGCAAGCTCCGCGAGTCCCTGCTCGGCGATCTTCGTGCGCTTCGAGCCCTCGAACGAGAACGGCTTGGTCACCACCGCCACGGTGAGGATGCCGAGCGAACGCGCCACCTCCGCGATCACCGGGCCGGCGCCGGTGCCGGTGCCCCCGCCCATGCCGGCGGTGATGAACACCATGTGCGCGCCCGAGACCGCCTCCTCGATGCGGTCGCGCTCGGCCATCGCCACCGCGCGCGCCTGCTCGGGCTTGGCGCCCGCCCCGAGCCCGCTGGAGCCGAGCTGGATCTGGTTGCGCGAGCGGTTGCGCGAAAGCACCTGCGCGTCGGTGTTGACGGCGATGAACTCCACGCCTTCGACGCCCTGCTCGATCATGTGATTGACGGCGTTGCCGCCGGCGCCACCGACCCCGATCACCTTGATGACCGGCCCTGCCGCTTGACTGTCCACGATCTCAAACATGCGTTTTCCTCCTTGCCAGTTGAACCAACGTCAGAAATTCCTCTGAAACCACTCGCGCATGCGCGAAAGCACGGCACGCATCGATCCGTCGTGGCGCGACAGCTGTCCCTGCCGCACCTGCTGCACGCCCTCCATCAGCAGTCCCACCGCCGTGGCGTAGCGCGGGCTGCGCACCACGTCGGCGAGCCCGCCCGCGTAGCGCGGCACGCCCACGCGCACCGGCATGTGGAAGATCTCCTCGCCCAGCTCGACCATGCCGCGCATGACGGAGCTGCCGCCGGTCAGCACCACGCCGGAGGAGAGCAGCTCCTCGAAACCGGATTCGCGCAGCACCTGCTGCACCAGCGAAAACAGCTCCTCGACGCGCGGCTCGATCACCTCGGCGAGCGTCTGGCGCGACATGACGCGGGGGCCCCGGTCGCCGATGCCGGGCACTTCGATCATCTCGTTCGGGTCGGCGAGCTGCCGCAGGGCCACGCCGTGGCGCACCTTGATCACCTCGGCCTCCGCGGTCGGCGTGCGCAGCGCCATGGCGATGTCGTTGGTGATCTGGTCGCCGGCGATCGGGATCACCGCCGTGTGGCGGATGGCGCCGTGCGTGAATACGGCGATGTCGCTGGTGCCGCCGCCGACGTCCACCAGGCACACGCCGAGGTCGGTCTCGTCCTCCGAGAGCACCGCCCGCGACGAGGCGAGCGGCTGCAGGATGAGGTCGTTCACTTCAAGTCCGCAGCGGCGCACGCACTTGACGATGTTCTGCGCCGCCGACACCGCGCCAGTGACGATGTGCACCTTCACTTCCAGCCGCACGCCGGACATGCCGATCGGCTCACGCACGTCCTCCTGGCCGTCGATGATGAATTCCTGGCGCAGCACGTGCAGGATCTGCTGGTCGGTGGGAATGTTCACCGCCTTGGCCGTCTCGATCGCGCGCTCGACGTCGAGCGCACCCACCTCGCGGTCCTTGATCGCCACCATGCCGGTGGAGTTGAAGCTCTTGATATGGCTGCCGGCGATGCCGGTGAAGGCCGAGGCGATCTTGCAGTCGGCCATCAGCTCGGCCTCCTCCAGCGCGCGCTGCACGGCGTTCACCGTGGCCTCGATGTTCACCACCACGCCCTTCTTCAGGCCCTTCGATTCATGCCCGCCCATGCCGAGGATCTCGAGCGCGCCATCGGCCCGCAGTTCCGCCACGAGGGCGACCACTTTCGAGGTGCCGATGTCCAGGCCGACGATGAGGTTCTTGGAGTCTCTGGCCATGGCTCAACCCTTCCCGGTGCCGCGAACCGGCGTGTCCTGATCCAGACCCGGGACCTGCAGCGCAAAGCCGTTCGGGTAGCGCAGGTCCACGGAGAGGGGGCGGCGCGAGAGCTTGCCGAGCGTCTCCGGATAGAGCGCCACGAAACGCGCGAGGCGCGCCTCCGCCGAATGCCCTGGCACATCGCGACCGAGGACGATGCCGAGTCCGCTGTCGAGTTCCAGCCGCCACGCGTGGCGCGGTGTCAGGACGACGCGGTTCAGGCCGGCCCCGAGGGGTGCGAGCACCTTGCCGAACGCACGGTATCGGCGCGCGAGCTCGCCCTCGGTGCCCGCCGGCCCGGCGAACACCGGCAGCCTGGCATCCAGGTCTCCCGAAAAGCGCTCGCCATGGATGTTCACCAGGGCGTCATCGCCCCAGCGCGCGAGCGCGACGTGCTCCTCGATGCGCACCTCCAGCCGGTCGGGCCAGACGCGACGCACCGTGACCCGTCGCACCCATGGCTGCGTTTCCAGCGACGCGCGCACGCTCGCCAGATCGACCGTGAGGAAGTTCCCGCGCACGCGCGCCAGCGTTGCGGCGCGCAGTTCCGCGGGGTCGGCATGCAGCAGCGCGCCGTGCACGGCGATCTCGCGCAAAGGGAAGAGCGCGGAGCGTGCGAGCCAGTGCAGCGCGCCGGCGAGCAGCGCCAGCAGCGCCAAGGCCGTCAGGAATCCGGCGGCGGCGTTCAGCAGTCTGGGGTTGTTCCACATCGTGTCGCGTTCAGCCCGTCCGGGCCCCCTCCAGAATGCGCAGGCAGAGATCCTCGTAAGACAGGCCGGCCGCACGCGCGGCCATGGGCACGAGCGAGTGATCGGTCATGCCGGGCGCCGTGTTGACCTCGAGCAGATAGGGCGCGCCCCCGGCGTCGAGCATCAGGTCCACGCGCCCCCACCCCCTGCAGCCAAGTGCGCGAAAGGCGCTCAGACACAGGCGTTGCAGTTCGCGCTCGCGCTCCGGCGGCACGCCGCACGGCACGTGATAGCGCGTGTCGTCGGCGAGGTACTTGGCGGTGTAGTCGTAGAAATCCCGCGGCGTTTCGAGCCTGACCAGCGGCAGCGGCGCGTCCGCAAGGATCGCTGCCGTCAGTTCGATGCCTTCGACGAACTTCTCGGCGATTACCACGCGGTCGTAATTCACGGCCAGGGCAACGGCTTCGTCCAGCGCCCCGGTGCCCCGCACCTTGCTCATGCCAACGGAGGATCCCTCGGAGGCCGGCTTGATCATCAGCGGCATCCCCAGTCGTGCCGCGACCGCGGGCAGGTCCGCATCGGGCTCAAGACGCTCGAACGGCGGCGTCGGCAGGCCGCTCGCCTGCCAGACCAGCTTCGAGCGCAGCTTGTCCATGGCGAGTGCCGACCCCTGCACGCCGCTTCCGGTGTACGGAATCCCGAGCCACTCAAGGACGCCCTGCACCGTGCCGTCCTCGCCGAACCGGCCGTGCAGCGCGATGAAGGCGCGCGCATAGCGTTCCTCGATGAGTTCCTCGAGTCCGCGCTCGGCAGGATCGAACGGATGCGCGTCGACCCCTCGGGCCCGTAACGCATGCAGGACCATTGCGCCGCTCTTCAGCGAGACCTCGCGCTCGGCGGACTTGCCGCCCAGCAGGACCACCACCTTGCCGAAGCGATCCGGGCTCATGCGGTCTCCCCGACGATGCGCACCTCGGGATGCAGGATCACGCCCGTGCGCTCGAGCACCCGCGTGCGGACCGTGCCGATCAGCCATTCGATGTCCGCCGCGCGCGCTGTGCCGCGCGGGTTGACGATGAAGTTCGCGTGCCGCTCGGAGACGCGCGCGCCGCCGCGCTCGAGCCCCTTCAGGCCGCAGGCCTCGATCAGGCGCGCGGCGTGATCGCCTTCCGGGTTGCGGAACACGCTGCCCGCGTTGGGCAGTTCGAGCGGCTGGGTGGCCACCCGACGCGCCAGCAGTTCGCGGATCCGGGCCGTGGACACCGCGGCGTCGCCCGGCGCCAGTTGAAACCAGGCCCCGACGAACCATTCGTCCTCGCCAAGCCGGTGGCCGGGGAGCGCGCAATGCCGGTAGCCGGTGTCGAACTCGGCGGCCGCGCGCGTGCGCACCCGGCCGGCCCGATCCACGGTCGCGGCACGTTCGACGATGTCCCAGGTCTCCGATCCGTAGCACCCGGCGTTCATGGCCAGCGCGCCGCCGACCGTTCCGGGTATCCCGGCAAGAAATTCCGCGCCCGCAAGGCCGACGCGCGCAGCCGCGCGCGCAACCTTCGGGCTCGCAACGCCAGCGCCTGCATAGACACGGCCTTCGGAGACCTCCGCGCGCAGTCCCGCGGCATGGGTCAGCACCACGGTCCCGGGAAAGCCCCCGTCACGCACCAGCAGGTTCGAGCCCAGCCCGACGAACAGCACCGGTTCCTGCGCGGGCAACTGCGACAGGAATGCCGCGAGATCGTCCGTGTCGGCGGGCCGGTACAGGCGTGCCGCCGGACCGCCTGCGCGCCAGCTGACGTGGCGCGCCATCGGCTCGCCGATTCGCAGATCCCCCCGAAGCCCTGCGAATGCGAGAGGTTCAGCCATGTTCATCGACGCCGCCGCTTCATGTCGTCCCCTGCGCAAGCTGTGCCGGCACGCCGCCGATCGAGCCTGCGCCCATCGTCAACACGACGTCCCCGTCGCGGGCCACGCGACGGATGGCCTCCGGCAGGTCCGCGATGTACTCGATGAAGACCGGCTCGACCTGCCCGGCCACGCGCAGCGCGCGCGCCAGCGAGCGTCCGTCGGCCGCGACAATCGGCGCTTCGCCCGCCGGATAGACCTCGGTCAGGATCACCGCGTCCGCCCCGGAGAGCACCCGGACGAAGTCCTCGAACAGGTCGCGCGTGCGCGTGAACCGGTGGGGCTGGAACGCGAGGACCAGGCGCCGCTCCGGAAACGCGCCACGCGCCGCCTCGAGCGTCGCCGCCATCTCCGCAGGGTGATGGCCGTAGTCGTCGACCAGGGTCGCGTGCCCGCCGCTGCCACCGGCCTCGGGCGCCGCAAGCGCGATCTCGCCGACCCGCTCGAAGCGCCGACTGACGCCCTCGAAGGTCGCCAGGGCCTTGAGAATGGCGGCATCCGGCACGCCGAGTTCGGTCGCCACGGCAATCGCCGCAAGCGCGTTCTGGACGTTGTGCCGGCCCGGCAGGTTGAGCGTGACCTCGATCGATGCAAGGCGTTCGCGAACGGCCGTGAAGCGCATCGCGCCGCCTGCATGTTCGACCCGTTCGGCGCGCACCATCGCGTCCGCGGCAAAGCCGTAGGTCAGCACCGGCTTGGACACGAACGGCAGGATCTCGCGCACATGGGCGTCGTCCGCGCACAGCACCGCACTGCCGTAGAACGGCAGGTTCTGCAGGAAGCTGACGAAGGCCTGCTTCAGGCGCGCGAAATCATGCTGGTAGGTGTCCATGTGGTCCGCGTCGATGTTCGTCACCACCGCGATCACCGGCTGCAGGTGCAGGAAGGACGCGTCGGACTCGTCCGCCTCGACGACGATGAAATCGCCGCTGCCGAGGCGCGCGTTCGAGCCCGCCGCCTCGAGCCGGCCGCCGATCACGAACGTGGGATCCAGCCCGCCTTCCGCGAGGACGCTCGCCACCAGGCTCGTCGTCGTGGTCTTGCCGTGCGTTCCCGCGATCGCGATGCCGCTCTTGAGGCGCATCAGCTCGGCCAGCATGAGCGCGCGCGGCACCACCGGGATCCGGCGCGCGCGCGCCGCGGTGACTTCCGGGTTGTCGGCGCGCACCGCGGTCGACACCACCACCGCATCGGCGGCGCCGACATGCGCCGCATCATGGCTCGTCGCAATGCGCGCCCCGAGCCCCGCCAGGCGCCGGGTCGCCGCATTCGCGCTCAGGTCGGAGCCGCTGACTTCGTAGCCGAGGTTGAGCAGCACCTCGGCGATGCCGCTCATCCCGGCGCCGCCGATGCCGACGAAATGGATGCGTCGCACCTTGTGCTTCATGCGGCGAGCTCCATGCAGCGTGCCGCGACCGTCGCGGCCGCGCCCGGCTTGCCGAGGGCGCGCGCGCGCTGCGCCATACCGAGAAGCCGCGGCCGGTCGAATCCCTCGATCACCCCGGCGAGCCGCTGCGGCGTGAACTCGCCCTGCGCGATCAGCACCGCGGCATCCTGCTCGACGAGAAAGCGCGCGTTCGCGGTCTGATGGTCGTCCACCGCATGCGGGTAGGGCACCAGCACCGCCGCCACCCCGGCGGCGGCAAGCTCGGCCACCGTCAGCGCGCCGGCGCGGCAGATCACGAGATCGGCCTCCGCGTAGCGGTGCGCCATGTCCTCGATGAAGGCCACCAGTTCGCCCTCGACGCCGGCCGCGGCGTAGGCCTCGCGCAGCGCCTCGAGGTGCCGCTCGCCGGACTGGTGCACGACGCCCGGCCGGCGCACCGGCGGGATCAGCGCGAGCGCCCGGGGCAGGGTTTCGTTGAGCGCCTGCGCGCCGAGGCTGCCACCCAGCACCAGCACGCGAAGCGGGCCGCTGCGCGCGACGAAGCGGGTCTCCGGCGCGGGCAGCGCGACGATCGCATCGCGCACCGGGTTGCCGGTCCATTCTCCGTTTTTGAGCGCGCCCGGGAACCCGACCATGACGCGGTCCGCGAGCGCAGACAGCACGCGGTTCGCCAGCCCGGGCACCGCATTCTGCTCGTGCACCGCCAGCGGCCGCGCCAGCAGCGAGGCCATCATGCCGCCGGGGAACGCCACGTAGCCGCCGAGGCCGAGCACCACATCGGGTCGCAGCGCGAAGATGGCGCGCGCGCTCTGCCAGAACGCGACCAGCAGCCCGAAGGGGAAAAGCAGCTGGCCGAGCAGGCGACGCCCGCGCAGCGCCCGCGCCCGAATCCAGGCCGCGCGAATGCCGTGCGGCGGCACCAGGCGCTCTTCCATGCCGCCACGGGCGCCCAGCCAGACCACCTCGCAGCCGGCGGCGCGCAGCGCCTCCGCGACCGCCAGGCCCGGAAAGATGTGCCCGCCGGTGCCGCCCGCCATGATGAGGACCGTGCACCTCATGCCGGCAGGCCCCGCATCAATTGTCGGTTTTCCCAGTCGATGCGCAGCAGCATCGCGAGCGCGACGGCGTTGCAGACCAGCCCGGTGCCGCCGAAGCTCATGAGCGGCAGCGTCAAGCCCTTGGTCGGCAGCAGGCCCATGTTCACGCCCATGTTGATCAGGGCCTGGAAGCCGATCCAGATCCCCAGCCCTTGCGCAACCAGCGCCGAGAAGTGCCGCTCCCGCAGGGCCGCCTGGCGGCCGATGGCGAAGGCGCGCAGCACCACCCAGGCGAACAGGCCGACCACCACCGCGACGCCGACGAAGCCGAGTTCCTCCGCGATCACCGCGAGCAGGAAATCGGTATGCGCCTCGGGCAGGTAGAAGAGCTTCTCCACGCTGCCGCCCAGGCCCACCCCGAACCACTCGCCGCGCCCGAAGGCAATCAGCGCATGCGAAAGCTGGTAGCCGCGGCCGAACGGATCCGCCCAGGGATCCATGAAGCCGAAGATGCGCTGCATGCGGTATTCGGAGGTCAGCACCAGCAGGGCGAAGCCGATGGCAAGCATCGCCAGCAGCAGGCTGAAATGCCGCCCGTTCATGCCGCCGAGGAACAGCATGCCGAAGGCGGTGACCGCGATCACCACGAAGGCGCCGAAATCCGGCTCGCGCAGCAGCAGCCAGGACACGACCATCATCACGGCCAGCATCGGCAGCAGGCCGCGCCGGAAGCTGCGCAGCACCGCGTGCTTGCGCACCGTGTAATCCGCGGTGTAGAGGACGACCGCGACCTTGACCAGTTCGGAGGGCTGCACCGTCGCGAAACGCAGGTCGAGCCAGCGGCGCGCGCCGTTCACCTCGCGCCCCACGTTGGGCATGAGCACCAGCGTGAGCAGCACGATGCCGGCCACGAAGAGCCAGGGCGCGAGCCGCTGCCAGAGGCGCATCGGCACCAGGAACACCGCGATGGCGAGCGCCAGCGCGACGGACAGGAAGATGCCGTGGCGCACCAGGAAGTACGCGGGATTGTGGCCCGCGAACCGGCTCGCCTCGGCCGTGGCGACAGAGGCCGAATACACCATCACCAGGCCCCCGGCGCACAGCAGCAGCGCCGCCCAGGCGAGCGAGCGATCGTACTCGGCGTCCGGCACGTTCTGCGCGAAGACGTAGCTCGCCATCAGGCCGCTCCGAGCGCATGCACGGCCTGTGCAAACACCTGACCGCGATGGCGATAGTCGCGAAACATGTCGAAGCTCGCACAGGCCGGGGACAGCAGCACGGCATCGCCTGGCACGGCGCGCCGGGCCGCGATCGCAACCGCCGTTTCGAGCGACGCGCAATGCTCGCTGGTGACGAACGATCCGAGCGCGGCCTCGATTCTCGGGGCGTCGCGCCCGACCAGCAGCACGTGGTCCGCATGGCGCGCCGCGGCAGCCGCCAGCGGGGCGAAGTCCTGCCCCTTGCCGTCGCCGCCCGCGATCAGAATCAGGTGCCCGGGCACCGCGACGCCGATCCCGGGCCGGCGCAGGCCTTCGAGCGCAGCGATGGTCGCGCCGACGTTGGTGCCCTTCGAATCGTCGTACCAGGCCACGCCGGCACGCAGCGAGACGCGCTGCAGCCGGTGCGGCAAGCCTTCGAAGCTGCGCAAGCCTTCGGCGATCGCCGGCAGCCCGGCCCCGCAGCGGCGCGCCAGCGCCGCGGCCGCGAGCGCATTGGCAAGGTTGTGGCCGCCATGGATGCGCAGGGCATCCGCGCGCAGGAATGTCGTTTCGCCCTCGGCCAGCCAGGCCGTGCCATCGCGCATGCGCACGCCGAAGTCGGCCGCGCCCGGCGGCACATCCAGGCCGAAGCTGAGCGCGCGACCCGCACCGGCCGCGGCGGCGCGACTGCGGGCGTCTGCGCGATTGAACACGCGCATGCCCGCCCCGGCATAGATGCGCGCCTTGGCGGCCGCATAGGCGGCGATGCCCGGATAGCGGTCGAGGTGGTCGTCGCTCACGTTGAGCAGCACCGCGGCGTCCGGCGCAAGCGACCAGGTCGTTTCCAGCTGGTAGCTCGAGAGTTCCAGGACCCAGGCCTGCGGCATCCGCCCTGCCGCCTCGCGCGCGGCGAGCGCGGCGAGCGCCGCCGGCCCGATGTTCCCGGCCACTTCGCAATCGAGGCCTGCGGCGCGCAACAGGTGGCCGGTGAGCGCGCTGACCGTGGTCTTGCCGTTCGTTCCCGTGATGGCGATGCAACGCGTCGCCTCGGCGGACGCCCCCGGGGCCGTGCCCCGCAGATGCCAGGCAAAAAGCTCGATGTCGCCCAGCACCGGAATCCCGCGGCTGCGCGCCGCGTCGACCAGCGGCTGTTCGAGCGCAAGTCCCGGACTGATGCACAGCAGGTCGATGCCCTCGAGCAACGCAGCGTCGAAGGGACCGGCGTGCAGCGCCGCGCCGACGAGGTCGTTCGCGCGCGGCGGCGCGGCGCGGGTGTCGGCAACCCGCACCTGCCCGCCCTGCCGCCGGACCCACTGCGCGACGGACAGGCCGGTGTCGCCCAGGCCGAGGACCAGCACCTGCAGCCCCGCGAGCCGCATCGGGGCGGGGCGGGCGAGAAGGGTGAAGGCGGCTTCGCGCATGTTCATGGCTAGCGCAGCTTCAGCGTCGAGAGGCCGAAGAGCACCAGCATCATCGTGATGATCCAGAAGCGCACCACGACCTGGGATTCCTTCCACCCCTCGAGTTCGTAGTGGTGGTGCAGCGGCGCCATGCGGAAGATGCGCTTGCCGCCGCTCAGGCGGAAGTAGATGACCTGGATCATCACCGAGAGCGTCTCGGCGACGAATACGCCCCCCATGATGAAGAGGACGATCTCCTGGCGGACGATCACCGCCATCGTGCCGAGCGCCGCGCCCAGGGCAAGCGCGCCCACGTCGCCCATGAAGACTTCCGCGGGATAGGCGTTGAACCACAGGAAACCGAGGCCCGCGCCGGCGAGCGCGCCGGCGAAGACGGTCAACTCGCCCGCTCCGGGAATGTAGGGCAGGCCGAGGTACTTCGAGAACCCGGCGTGCCCGGCGACGTAGGCGAAGATGCCGAGCGCCGCGCCAACCATCACGGTGGGCATGATCGCCAGGCCGTCGAGTCCGTCGGTGAGGTTGACGGCGTTCGACGTGCCGACGATGACGAAGTACGTGAGCACGATGAACCCGAAGATGCCCAGCGGATACGCGATGTTCTTGAAGAAGGGCACGATCAACTGCGACAGCGCGGGCGTGGACTGCGCAAGCAGCGCCAGGTAGAGCGCTGCCGCCAGGCCGACCACCGACTGCCAGAAGAACTTGGCGCGCGCCGACAGTCCCTTCGGGTTGCGGTGCACGACCTTGCGGTAGTCGTCGATCCAGCCGATGGTGCCGAACGCGATCGTGACGCCGAGCACCACCCACAGGAAGCGGTTCGAGAGGTCGCCCCAGAGCAGCGTGGTGATGCCGATCGACAGCAGGATCAGCGCGCCGCCCATGGTCGGCGTGCCGGCCTTGCTCAGGTGCGTCTGCGGTCCGTCGCTGCGCACCGCCTGGCCGATCTTGTAGGCGGCGAGCTTGCGGATCACCAGCGGCCCCAGGATGAGCGAGATCGCGAGCGCCGTCAGGCAGGCCAGCACCGCGCGCAGGGTGATGTAGCTGAAGACGTTGAACAGCCGCACGTCGCGGGCCAGCCATTGCGCGAACTCGAGCAGCATCAGTGCACCTCCGCACGCTGGCCGGTCAGCGCCGCCACCACCCGGTCCATGCCCATGAACAGGGAGCCCTTCACCAGCACCGTCGTCGCGGCGCGCGCGGCCTGCGCCGCCGCCTCGACGCTTGCGCAATGCTCGGCACCCGCGCCGAACGCCGCCACCGTCTCGCGGCTCGCCTCGCCCAGCGCGACCAGGCGGGTGATGCCGCGCTCGCGCGCGTAGCCACCGATCTCGCGATGGAATGCAGGGCCCTCCGGACCGAGTTCCCCCATGTCGCCCAGCACCAGCACGGTCGGGCCCGGGCAGGCCGCAAGCACGTCGATCGCGGCGCGCATGGAATCCGGGTTCGCGTTGTAGCTGTCGTCGATCAGGGTCGCGCCGCCGGCCAGCGGCTTCACCTGCAGGCGCCGCGTCGCCGGGCGGAAGGCCGCAAGGCCCTTGGCGATGGCCGCGTTGGCGATGCCGGCGGCGTGGGCGGCGGCAGCGGCGGCCAGCGCGTTGCGCACGTTGTGCCGTCCGGCGATCGCGAGCGTCGTGCCGACCTCGCCCTCCGGGGTGCGCAGCACCACCTCGCTGGAGAACGGCCGCAGCGTGCAGCGCGCGCCGATCCCGGCCGGCGCATCCAGCGCGAACTCGATCAGGCGGCGCGCGCCCGCAGCCTTGCGGAAGACCGCGGCATGCGGGTCGTCCGCGTTGATGACCGCAATGCCGTCGGCCGGCAGCGCGCGCAAGGCATCGGCATTCTCTTCGGCCATCTGCGCCACGCTGCCGAGGTACTCGAGGTGGTCGCGCAAGGCGTTCGTCACCACCACGATGTTCGCCTGCGCGACCGCCGCGACCCGCGCGATCTCGCCGCGGTGATTGGTGCCGAGTTCGATCGCGCACAGCCGGTGCGCCGCGCGCAGCCGCAGCACCGTCAGCGATACGCCGATGTCGGTGTTCAGGTTGCCGGCCGTCGCCAGCACGGCCGCGTCGCCGGCGGCGCAACGCATGATCGCCGCGAGCATTTCCTTGGTCGTGGTCTTGCCGTTCGAGCCTGCGATGCCCACCATCACCGGCGTGAACCGCTTGCGCCAGGCCGTGGCAAGCGCGCACAGCCCGTCCCGCGTGTCGGCGACGACCAGCGCCGGCAGCGGTCCCGCGCCGGCATGGGCGGCGTCGACCATGGCGCCGACGGCCCCCGCGGCCTTTGCCTGCGCGAGGTAGTCGTGCCCGTCGTAGCGCTCGCCGCGCAGCGCGACGAAGAGCGCCCCCGGCCCGAGCTTGCGCGTGTCCGTGGAGACGTCGGTGAACCCGGCGTCCGGCCCGGCATGGGCGATCCCCAGTTCGCGTGCGGCCGTGGCGAGCGTCATCATCGTGCCGCCCTGCGCTCGAGCGCCGCGTGCGCCGCCTCGACGTCCGAGAACGCCACGCGGGCGCCGGCGATTTCCTGCCAGGCTTCATGGCCCTTGCCCGCGATCAGGACCACGTCCGCGATCGCCGCACCGGCGACCGTGTCCACAATGGCCTGCGCGCGGTCCGGCGCCATCACGCAGTCCCGCGAAATGCCGGCGCGGATGGCCTCCAGGATGGCGCCCGGATCCTCGCCACGCGGGTTGTCCGAGGTGAGCACGATGCGGTCCGCGAGCCGCGCCGCGACCGCGCCCATCAGCGGGCGTTTCGCGGCATCGCGCTCGCCGCCCGCACCGAACACGACGGTCAGCGCGCCCTTGCGCGCCTGCGCGAGCGGGCGCAGCGCCTGCAGCACCTTTTCGAGCGCATCCGGGGAATGCGCGTAGTCGACCACCACCAGCGGCGCCTGCGCGCCGCCGCCCAGGCGTTGCATGCGTCCCGGCACCTCCGGCAGCGTCGCGAGGCGCGCGACCGCGTCGCGGAATCCGAACCCGTAGTCGATCAGGCAGCCGAGCACGCCCAGGGCATTGGACAGGTTGAAGCGCCCGAGTTGCGCGAGACGCAACTCGGCCTCGCCCCAGCTGGAGACCAGCTGCGCATGCATGCGCTCGCCCTCGAAGCGCAGCGCGCGCACCGCGAGGAAGTCGTCCGTGCTGCCCGGCGCCACGGCCGCCTCGCTCAGGGTGTAGCCGATGGTGCGCACGCCGCGTCCGGCGAGGTGCTGGGCGATGCGCACGCCGAGGACGTCGTCCATGTTCAGCACCGCGGTGCGCAGGCCCGGCATGTCGAACAGGCGCATCTTGGCCGCGGCATAGGCTTCCATCGAACCGTGGTAGTCGAGGTGGTCGTGCGAAAGGTTCGTGAACAGGGCGCAGTCGAAGGCCACGCCATTGACGCGCCCCTGCACCAGGCCGTGCGAGGAGACCTCCATCGCCACGGCGTGCGCCCCGCCCCGTCGCATCGATTCGAGCAGCTGGTGCAACGCGAGCGCGTCCGGCGTGGTGTTCACGCCCGCTTCAAGCGCGCCGAACCGGCCGTTGCCGAGGGTGCCGATCACGCCGGCACGCGCGTCCGCGGCTTCGAGCGCACCGGCAATCCAGTGCACGCACGAGGTCTTGCCGTTCGTTCCGGTCACGCCGCAGGTCCACAGCGCGGCGGACGGATGCGCATGGAACGCGTCCGCGAGGAAGCCGGCCGCATCCCGCAGGCCGCGCACGCCGGCGTTCGGCGCGGTCTGCGCCGCCGGCCAGTGCCAGCCCTCGGACTCCCAGACCACCGCGGCGGCGCCCCGTCCGATGGCGTCGTGGATGAACGCCCGGCCGTCGACCGACTCGCCGGGATAGGCGAAGAAGGCGGTGCCCGGCGCGCAGCGGCGGCTGTCCGAGCACAGGGCGCGGATCACGGCGCCCTGCTCCGCCAGACGGGCGAACACGTCCGTGGGCACGGTCGCCTCGCCGCGCTTCGTGTGCGGCATCAGCAGGGCCTCCCGCGGCGCCCGGCACTCATGTGCTTTCCCGCATGTCGTCGTTCTCCCCGGGCAGTTCGATCGGCACGGGCGGCGCATCCAGCGGCACGCCAAGCAGGCGCAAGGCGCCCTGCATCACCTGGCTGAACACCGGCGCCGCCACCAGGCCGCCGTAGTAGCCGCCCGCGGTCGGCTCGTCGATCATCGTGGCGATCACCAGGCGCGGCGCGCTGACCGGCGCGAAGCCGACAAAGGAGGAGAGGTAGCGATCGGCGGCATAGCGCCCGTCGATCACCTTGTGCGCCGTGCCGGTCTTGCCCGCCACGCGCCAGCCCGGCGCGCGCGCCCGCGGGCCGGTGGCGCCGGTCTGCACGGCGGCCTCGAGCATGGCGCGCACCGCGCGCGCCGTCTCCGCCGAGAACACCTTTTCGCCGTGCACGCGCCCGCTCGCGCGCGTCAGCGTGAGCGGCACCAGTTCGCCGTCGCGCGCGAACACGGTGTACGCGCGCGCCAGCTGCATCAGGCTCACGGAGATGCCGTGGCCGTAGGACATCGTCGCCTGCTCGATCGGGCGCCAGCTTCTGTAGTGACGCACCCGGCCCGCCGCCGCCCCCGGAAAGCCGAGCTCGGGCGCCTCGCCCAGGCCGACGCGCCGGTACAGGTCCCACATGGCTTCCGCGGGCAGGCCGAGCGCCAGCCTGGCCGCGCCCACGTTGGAGGACTTCTGCAGCACCTCGGTCACGGTCATGGACGCGGCCGGATGGGTGTCCTGGATCGTGAAATTCGCGATCGTGAGCCGCCCGTTCCCGGTGTCGACCCGGCTGTCGGCGCGCACCTTGCCGTTCTCCAGGGCAAGGGCCACGGTGAACGGCTTCATGGTGGAGCCCGGCTCGAACGTGTCCGTCAGCACCCGGTTGCGCATCTGGCCGGCGGACAGCCGCTCGCGGTTGTTCGGGTTGAACGAGGGCGCGTTGGCAAGCGCCAGCACCTCGCCGCTGAGCACGTCGATCACGACGACGGCGCCGGCGCGCGCGCGGTGGCGCTCCACCGCGGACTTGAGCGCGCCGTACGCGATGCTCTGGATCTTGGCGTCGATGGCGAGGATCAGGTCGCGCCCGTCCTGCCCGGCGCGCACCGAACCGATGTCCTCGACCACGCGCCCGAGGCGGTCCTTGATCACGCGACGGCTGCCGGGCTTGCCGCCCAGCGAATCCTGGTAGGCGAGTTCGAGGCCCTCCTGGCCGACGTCGTCCACGCCCGTGAAGCCGACCAGATGCGCCGCGATCTCGCCGCCGGGGTAGTAGCGGCGGAACTCCTTGTGCTGGAACACGCCCGGCACGCCGAGCGCAGCCACCCGTTCGGCTTCCTCCGGCGGCACCTGCCGCTTGAGATAGACGAAGTCGCGTCCCTCGCCGCCGGCAATGCGGCGCTCGAGATCGGCCGGCGCCATCCCCAGCACGCGGGCAAGCGCCGCGCGCGCGGCCGGTTCCGGCGACACGGCATCGGGCATGGCCCAGATGGACTTGACCGGCGTCGACACGGCGAGCGCCTCGCCCTTGCGGTCCAGGATGCGGCCACGGGTCGCGGGCACCTCGAGCACGCGCGCATAGCGCGCCTCGCCCTTCTCCTGCAGGAACTCGGTTCGCATCGCCTGCAGGTAGACCGAGCGGGCGATCAGCATCAGGAACGCGGCAACAAGCAGCGTGAGCACGAAGCGCGCGCGCCACACCGGCAGGCGAATGACGGCGACCGTCGCGAGGCTCATTGCCTGGCCCCCGCGGGCAGCACGATCGAGCGCACGTGGCGCGCGTCCGGCGCGCGCATGCCGAGCGATTCCGCGGCAATGCGTTCGATGCGCGCGTGCAGGGCCCAGGTGCTGGCCTCGAGCTGCAGGCGGCCGTACTCGACATCGAGTTCGTGGCCGAGGGTCTGCGCGCGCTCGTAGGCGGTGAAGAACTTGCGGGCCTGGTGCTGCGCGCGCACCGTGGCGAGCGCGGCGAGTACCAGCACAGCAAGCAGGACCAGGCTCAGTTTCGCCACACGGTCTCCGGGTGGGGCAGGCGTCGGGCGTCGAACGGCGCTTCCGTGCGCTCGGCCACGCGCATGCGCGCGCTGCGCGCGCGCGGGTTGCGCATGCGCTCGTCCGCGGAGGGCTGCAGGCCGCGTCCGATCAGTCTGACGAAGGCCGGTGGCATTTCGCTGTCGCGCAGCGGCAAATCCCGCGGCACATCCGGGCGCGCCGCGGCGGCGAGGAACCGTTTCACGATGCGGTCTTCCAGCGAGTGGAAGCTGATCACCGCAAGCCGCCCGCCCGGCGCAAGCCGTGCCAGCGCCAGGGGCAGCATCAACGACACTTCCTCAAGCTCCCGATTGATGAAAATCCGTAGAGCTTGAAAGGTGCGCGTCGCCGGATTCTGGCCCGGCTCCCGTGTGCGGACCGCCGCTGCCACGAGATCGGCCAGTTGCCGGGTGCCGAGGATTGGCGCGCATTCGCGAGCAGCAACAATCGACGCTGCAACCTGTTTAGCAAACCGTTCTTCGCCATAGTCCCGGATCACCTCCCTGATCTCCGGCTCCGCCGCCGTGGCCAGCCATTGCGCGGCACTCGGGCCGCGCGTCGTATCCATGCGCATGTCGAGCGGCCCGTCGGCGCGAAACGAAAAGCCGCGCGCCGCGTCGTCCAGTTGCGGGGAGGACACGCCGAGGTCGAACAGCATGCCGTCGCAGGCTTCGATGCCCAGCGCGTCCAGCACGCCGGGGAGTTCGGCGAAGCGTGCATGGGCCACGTGCAGGCGCGCATCGCCGATGGCGCGCGCCGCCGCGACCGCCTCCGGATCGCGATCGATCGCGATCAGGCGACCCTCCGGCCCGAGGCGCGAAAGGATCGCGCGCGCATGCCCGCCGCGGCCGAAGGTGCCGTCCAGGTAGGTGCCCGCAGGCCGCAGCGCGAGGGCCTCGAGCGCCTCGGCGAGCAGCACCGGCTGGTGCGCGTCGATGCGCATCGTCCGCGCTCACAGGGAGAACCCCTCCATCCCCGGGGGCGGCGTGCCGGTGCCCGGCAGGGCCTGCGCCAGCTTCGCGCTCCACACGCCGTTGTCCCAGAGTTCGAAGTAGCGCCCCTGTCCGACCAGCATCACGTCTCGCTCGAGCTTCGCGTGCTGGCGCAGGGCCGGCGACAGCAGCACGCGGCCCGAGCCGTCCGGCTTCAGGTGCTCCTCGAAGCCGAGCAGCAGCCGCTTCCACCAGCTCGCCTGCGGATGAAAACTCGGGAAGGTCTGGACCTGCGCGCGCACCGCGTCCCAGGCGGCTTCGGGATACAGCAGCACGCAGCCTTCGGGATGCGCGGTCAGGACCAGGCCGCCGCCGTCCTCGCGCAGCGCGTCACGATGGCGCGTCGGGATCGACAGGCGTCCCTTTGCGTCCAGCGTGATGACGGTTGCACCGTGAAGACTTGCGCCCATGGCCCCTTTTTCCCTGGCGGCCCACGCTTTGGGCGTTGGATACCGCTGATTGCCACTTTTTTCTACGTTTTCCCACTCTATGGCAAAGGCTGATCGAGGTCAAGGCACGAATCCTGATTTTTCTAGGCACGACAATGACTTATCGCTTTTTTGGGATGCAATTTCTGGTTTTTAATACGCATATTTTTCAGCAACTTACGAACAACATTAAATGTTGAACATTACGTTGCGGCAGAGATGCACTCCTCTTGCGGCACGATTCCCCGTGCGCGCGCGTCGCCCGCCGTGGCGCCGCCCTTGCCGGGTCCCGGATTTGACGCCCCGGGGGCGGGACACTAGATTCGATCGATGATCAACAAGATCGTTGAAACGCTTGAACAGGCCGTTGCCGGCATCGCCGACGGCGCCACGGTGATGATCGGCGGCTTCGGCAATGCGGGCATGCCCTCTGAACTGATCGATGCGCTGATCGCGCAGGGCGCCGGCAATCTCACCATCGTCAACAACAACGCCGGCAACGGCGACACCGGACTCGCCGCGCTGCTGAAGGCGAAACGCGTGCGCAAGATCATCTGTTCGTTCCCGCGACAGACCGACTCCTGGCATTTCGACGCGCTGTACCGCTCGGGCGAGCTCGAACTCGAACTGGTGCCACAGGGCACGCTCGCCGAGCGCATCCGCGCCGCCGGCGCCGGCATCGGCGCGTTCTACACGCCGACGGCCGTCGGCACCCGGCTCGCCGAAGGCAAGGAGGCGCGCCGCTTCGACGGCCGCGACTACGTGCTCGAGCTGCCGATCCATGCCGACGTCGCACTGATCAAGGCGCTGCGCGCCGACCGCTGGGGCAACCTCGTCTATCGGATGACGGCGCGCAATTTCGGCCCGATCATGGCGAGCGCGGCGCGCTGCACGATCGTGCAGGTGCAGGAGACCGTCGCGCTTGGCGCGCTCGATCCGGAAACCGTGGTGACGCCGGGCATCTTCGTGCAGCGCGTGGTCCGCGTGGCCGCCCCCGCGGCGCTCGAGAGGGCCGCCTAGGCATGACATCGATCAGGAAACGCGACCGCAAGCAGATCGCCGGGCGCGTGGCGCTGGACATCCCCGAGGGCGCCTACGTGAACCTCGGCATCGGACTGCCGACGCTGGTGGCGGGCCAGCTGCCGAAGGGACGCGAGATCATCCTGCACAGCGAGAACGGCGTGCTCGGCATCGGTCCGCCCCCGGCGCCGGGGGCGGAGGACGGCGACCTGATCGATGCCGGCAAATCGCCGGTGACCCTGCTCGAGGGCGGTGCCTTCTTCCACCACGCGGATTCGTTTTCGATGATCCGCGGCCGGCACATCGACATCTGCGTGCTTGGCGCCTTCCAGGTCTCGGCCACCGGTGATCTCGCCAACTGGCACACCGGGGCGGCGGACGCGATTCCCGCGGTTGGCGGCGCCATGGACCTTGCGGTCGGGGCGAAGCAGGTCTTCGTCATGATGGAGCACCTGACGAAAGGCGGCGAGAGCAAGATCGTCGAGCGCTGCAGCTACCCGCTGACCGGCGTGGGCTGCGTCACCCGGATCTACACCGACCTGGCGGTGATCGACGTCACCCCGCAGGGGCTGCGCGTGGTCGATCGCGTCGAGGGCCTGTCGCTGGAGGAACTGTCCCGGCTGACCGGGATGGCGCTGGTCGAGCACGCGCCCGCGGCGCACGCCGCCTAGGGATTTTTGGCAACATAAGTAACATATATGTTACCGTTACGCCGATGCCGGCGTCCCGCCCTCAGTGTCCGAGGGTGACGACCTCGACATGATCGCGACTGACGTTGATGAACGGCGCCGAAAGCACCTGGCGCCCGCCGGGCGTCAGCTCCCAGACCTCCGCGTCGGTGACCGCGAAGAATGCCTTCGCTTCGGTCATGTAGTCCGTGAGCCGGGCACCGGCCACCAGTTCGACCGTTCCCTTGATGCGATAGCTGCCGGTGAGCATCGTGATCCGCGTCCGGTTGTCGTCCGTCTTCATGGCAGGTTCCTCCCTCGCGATGGATTCAGCGCCCCTGCGCCGTCTTCTCGAGCGTCTCCGCCGTCATGCCGAGCTTCGCGGCGGCGGCCTTGATCTCGTTCCAGGTCGTGGCATCGACGGCGATGCCCTCGCGCTCGCGCCGCGCGCGGGTCTCGCGCTCGGGATCGCCCGCGATGCGCACCCGGTCAACCCCCTCGCCCGGGGGCGATTTCTTCACCCATTCCACGAATTCGACCGCCTCGCGCGCGAAGGGTTCCGCGGTGCCGAGACGCTCCGGGTCGACGAGGATCGAGAACATGCCGTTCAGCACGCGCATCTTGCTGCGATCCTCGGTGTGCTGGGTGCCACCGCCGGAGAGCGCGCCACCGAGCAGTTCGGCCGCCACCGCGAGACCGTAGCCCTTGTGCAGCCCGAACGCGGTCAGCGCGCCGTAGGGCTGCACCACGCCGTAGCGCGCCTCCGTGGTCGGACGGCCCTTGTCGTCGATCAGCAGGCCCGGCGCCACCGGCTCGCCCTTGTTGTGCGCCACGCGCACCTTGCCCTGCGCCACGCCGCTGGTCGCCATGTCGAGGATGAACGGGGGCCGCCCGGGAAGCGGGATGCCGATGGTCACCGGGTTGGTGCCGAAACGCGCGTCCGTGCCGCCGAAGGGCGCGACGATCGAGCGCGAGATCACGTTGACGAAGCTGATCGACACCAGGCCGGCGGCCACCGCCTGCTCCGCCCACTGGCCGATGCGGCACAGGTGGTGCGCATTGGCGAGCGCCATCACGCACACGCCGTGCTGCTTCGCGCGCGCGATCGCCATCTCGGTGGCTTCCAGGCCGATCACCTGCCCGTAGCCGGCCTGGCCGTCGAGCGCGAGCAGCGCGCCGGCGTCGGTCTTCACCTTCGGGTGGCGGTTCGGCACCAGCCCGCCCTCGGCAAGCGAGGCGATGTAGCGCGGCATCATGCCGATGCCATGCGAGTCATGCCCGGTGAGGTTGGCCTGGACCAGGTTCGAGGCGACGATGCCGGCCTCGCGCGCATCGCTGCCGCCTGCGAGCACCAGGGCTTCGATCGCGCGGGTGAGGGGCGCGGCTTGAAAAACGTGAGTGTCGGCCATCGGGCAGGTCCAGCGTGGGTTGGGGTCGCGAAGTTTAGCGCGCTCGCAGCGACGCGCCGCCCGGTTTCGAAGTCTCGTCGGGCGCGCCAAGGACCAGGTCGATGCGTCGTCGCAGGCGCGCCGCGTCCTCCGCGGCGCCGGCCGCCTCGGCGCGGCGCAACTGCAGGCCGAGCCAGGCCAGCAGGGGCCGGCGCCAGCCCTGTGCGGAGGCGGTCTCAACGGCCACCTCGATTCCCGCTGGCGACAGCCGATTCGCGCGCAGCAGCGACGCCGCCCCGACCAGGCGCGAGCGCGGTGACTCGATCGCGACGAGCGCGGCCGCGGCGTCCGCGCCGGGCGCCACCAGAGCGCGATACGGCGCGGGCAGCGCGGCATTCTCGAGCGCCGACCAGTGACCGGCGATAAACGCGGCATAGGCCCGGTCCCCGGGCAGCGCGTCGGCACGCAGGGCCTCAAACCCCGCACAGGGCCTGAAATCGAGGCTGGCCGCCAGGAGCGCGCAACGCGCCAGCTCGACGCGCGCGGCGAGTTCAAGCCGGCCGGTGCGGGCAACACCGGCCTGCGCCCGGGCATACTCGATCTCGGCGGCGGGCGTGTTGCCGGCGAACCAGTGGCGCTCGAAGGCGGCGAGCGCGCCATGCGACTCGAGCTGCCAGTCCGGCGGCGGCGGGCCGCTCGCGCAGGCGGCGAGCACCAGCGCGGCGAACCCCTGCGCCATCGCCCCGGGCTTCACGGCAGTTCCACGTCGAGCTTGCGCTCGAAGGGCCACCTGCGATTCACCTCGTCGACCAGGTGCCCGAGCTTGCGCGCGCTCGCGTCCACTTCGTCGCGCAGCGCCCGCAGGTCTTCGGTGGCGGCCCGCACGTTGCCGCCGATGGCGCGCGCATCACCGCTCAGCGCGTTGACGTTGACGAGGATCGCGTCCACCGCCTTCAGGCGCTCGCGGACATCACCCAGCAGGCCCGTCGCCTGGGCCACCGCGCGCTGCGCCTCGGTCGCAATGCCGCCCTCGCCGAAGAGCCGCCCTTCGGATTGTTCCAGCAGGCCGTCTGCGCGCCGCGACACCCGCCCGAGCTCGGCGAGCAGTGCGCTCGCGCGCTCGAGCGCCACGATAACCTTCCTCGCTTCCGCCGCGCTGCCGAGCAGGCCCTCGAGCGCGCCCTGCGGCCCGGCCAAGCGGGCCGTGAGCACGCGCAGGTTCTCGAAACTCGCCGCCAACGGCGAAGACGGGGCGGTCAGGCGCTCGACGTTCTCCAGCGTCGCGCGCATCGTGGCCACCATGCGCGGGATCTCCTCGGTCACGTCGCCGCGCAGCACCTCGCGCACCGCGCCATCGGGCAGCGGCGGATCTTCCAGGTGGCCGGTGTGGGCGCGCAGGCGCACGCCGCCGACCAGCGAGCGCTCCAACGTGAACACGCTGGACGCGCGCAGCCAGTGCGCGTCGCGACGCGGCACGTCGAGCAGCAACCGCGCGCGGCCGTCCTCGCCAAGCTTGATACGCCTCACACGCCCCACCGGGAAGCCTGCGAAGGTCAGGTCCATGCCGACGCTCGCGCCCTCGGCATCGTCAGCGACCAGCGTCAGGCGCTGCGACGGCTCGAACACGCCGCGCGCATAGAGCACGTAGCCGGCGAAGGCAAACACCAGCAGCAGCGTCACGACCAGCAGCGCCCCGACCTTCAGGCCGAGGTGCCGGATCATTGCGGTGGATAGAGTTTCCTGTTCCACGAGTAGTCCATGATGAGAACTTCGGCCAGCCGGTCGGCGAGCACGGCGAGCACCGAGTCGACGAACGGGGGGTAATGCGTGTCGGGCAGCATCAGGCCGGGGCGCTCGATGACGATGCGCGCCGGGCGGCCGACCGCGGCACGCAGCACCTTCGCCACGAAGCGTTCCTCGTGGCCCAGTTCGGCGTCGCGCCGGTGCGCGCTGGCCTCGCAACCGGCGCGCGCGAGCAGCTCGAGCGCTTCGCGCACCGCGGCAGCTTCGTCGAGATTGAGCAGCACCTGGGGCACCAGCGCGATATTCTCGAGCACCGAAAGGTTGGCACGCAGCGGCAGCGCGGCCGAAACGAGCGCGTCGTCCCGGTGCGCCTCCAGCTGCGCGCGGCGCTCGGCGTCGCTGTCAAGCCACCTCATATGTATTTGGCGATCAATAATCCCACCTCCAGCACCGCGATCGCGAGGAACAGCTTCATCATGCCCTGCAGCACCGCGAGCGGCACGGCATCCGCGCGCTGCGGCGTCGCCAGGCCTTCGGAGATCGGGATCACCGCCACCGCCAGTCCGAAGAGCAGGCATTTCAGCGCAAAGCCCGCGGCCACCTGCAGGTCGAATACCTGCCCGACCACGTGCGTGAACGGCGCAAAGCCCCACAGCGTGAAGCCGTAGACGCCAAGGTAGGCGATCGCGAGCGCCGCGGCGCAGTTCACCGCAATAAGCGCAATGACAGATAGCGCCGTGGCCAGCACGCGCGGGATCAGTTCGAACCGCAGGGGATCGACGCCCGAGCGGCGCAGCGCCTCGAGCTCGTCGCTGACGCGCATCATCGCGATCTCGGTGACGATGGCCGAGCCCGAGCGCAGCGCCACCACCAGCACGGCCGCGAGCGGCACCAGTTCCAGCACCAGCACGCGCACGATCAGGCCGAGCGCCTCGTCCGACAGGCCGAACGCGGCCGCCACCGTCACCGTGATGCGCACCAGGAGCGCGGCCAGCGCCGCGGTGAACAGGGTGAACGCGGGCAGGATCTGCCAGGCGGTGAAATAGATCTGCCGCGCCGTCGCAGTGCGCGTGACGCGGTTGTAAAGCGAGGGCGAGAGCGCGGCCGCGAGCACCTCGCCGGCGAAGTGCAGCACCCGGGCCCAGCCGTGCAGCCAGGCGAGCAGACCCGCGTTACGCGCGCTCACGAAGCGGCTGAGCAGGAACGTGTTCGCCATGCGGCGATCATACCCTGCGGCGTCGCGGATACAATCGCCACTCCCCATCCTGCCGAGACGGATCCGCATGACCAACGCCCGCAAGAGGAAGACTCCGGAGACGCTGCGCAGTCATCGCTGGTTCGGTGTCAAGGACCTGCGCTCCTTCGGTCACCGCTCGCGCGCCGCGCAGATGGGGTTCGATCGCAGCGATTACCTCGGCAAGCCGGTGATCGCAATCATCAACACCTGGTCGGACATCAACCATTGCCATACCCACTTTCGCCAGCGCGCCGAAGAGGTGAAGCGCGGGGTCTGGGCGGCGGGCGGCTTCCCGCTCGAGATGCCGGCCATGGCGCTGGCCGAGACGATGCAGAAGCCCACCACCATGCTGTACCGCAACTTCCTCGCCATGGAAACCGAGGAATTGCTGCGCTCCTACCCTGTGGACGGCTGCGTGCTGATGGGCGGCTGCGACAAGACCACGCCGGCGCTCATCATGGGCGCGACCAGCATGAACCTGCCGGCCATTTACCTGCCGGCGGGGCCGATGCTGAACAGCCACTGGCGCGACCAGACCCTCGGCTCGGGGTCAGACACCTGGAAGTACTGGGACGAACTGCGCGCCGGACGCATCACGGAGAAGGACTGGCAGGAGATCGAGGACACGATTTCCCGCTCCCCGGGCACCTGCATGACCATGGGCACCGCGGCGACCATGATGTCGCTCGCCGAGGCGCTCGGCTTCACGCTGCCCGGGTATGCCTCGATCCCGGCGCCGGATTCCAATCACGCGCGCATGGCCTCGCTCACGGGAAAGCGCATCGTCGAGATGGTCTGGGAAGACCTCAAGCCGCGCGATTTCCTCTCGCATGGCTCGTTCGACAACGCGATCACCACCTTGATGGCGATGGGCGGATCGACCAATGCCATCGTGCACCTGGTGGCGATGGCGGGACGCGCGGGCCTGCCGTTTCCGCTCGAGCGCTACAACGAGATCTCCTCGAAGACCCCCGTCATCGCGAACGTCCGTCCCTCCGGCGACAGGTTCCTGATGGAGGATTTCTACTACGCGGGCGGGCTGCGCGCGCTGCTGAACCAGTTGCGAGACCTGCTCGACCTGTCGGCGAAGACCGTCAACGGCCGTACGCTCGGCGAGAACATCGAGGGCGCGAAGGTCTGGAATCCGGAGGTGATCCTGCCGCGCGAGAAGGCGCTCAAGCCCTCGGGCGGCATCATCATGCTGCGCGGCAACCTCGCCCCCGACGGCGCCGTCATCAAGACCAGCGCCGCGGACCCGAAGTTGCTGCAGCACACCGGCCGCGCCGTGGTGTTCGAGGACTACAACGACATGGCGGCGCGCATCGACACCGACGAACTCGAGGTCGACGCCGACTCGGTGCTGGTGCTGAAGATGGCGGGGCCGCTCGGCGGACCGGGTTTCCCGGAGTGGGGCATGCTGCCGATGCCGAAGAAACTGGTGAAGGCCGGGGTCAAGGACATGGTGCGCCTGTCGGACGGGCGCATGAGCGGCACCAGCTACGGCACCTGCATCCTGCACGTCGCGCCCGAGGCCTATGTCGGCGGGCCGCTCGCGCTGGTGCGCACCGGCGACCTGATCGAGCTGAATGTCGAGAAACGCGAGCTGAACCTGAAGATCTCCGAGGCCGAGATGGCGAAGCGCAAGGCCGCCTGGAAGCGCCCACCGCCGAAGTACGAGCGCAGCTACGGCGCCATCTTCTCGCGCCACGTGAAGCAGGCGAACGAGGGCTGTGATTTCGATTTCCTCGAGGGCACGGCGCCGACCGCCGAGCCGGAGATCCACTAGACGGACACGCAAGGCGTGGGTCGGCAGTTAGAATCAGACGACCCTCTTTTGACCACCCGGTTCACCGCCCTCGGCCTTAGGGAATCTGTCATGGAACTGCCAAGGAACGCCTTCAAGCACGCGCTTACCGCAGGCACGCCGCAGATCGGATTGTGGTGCAGCCTCGCCTCGCACTACACGGTCGAGATCGTCGCCGGCGCCGGCTTCGACTGGCTGCTGCTCGACACCGAGCACGCGCCGAACGACCTCGAGGCGCTGCTGTGCCAGTTGCAGGCGGCCGCGCCCTACCCGGTCACGCCGGTGGTGCGCGTGCCCTGGAACGACCCGGTGAACCTGAAACGCGTGCTGGACATCGGCGCGCAGACGGTGCTCGTGCCCTTCGTGCAGAACGCCGGCGAGGCGCGCGCCGCCGTCGAGGCCACCCGCTACCCGCCGCGCGGCATCCGCGGCGTCGCCGGCACCACGCGGGCCACCCGCTTCGGGCGCGTGAAGGACTACGCGAAGCACGCGCACGAGGAAACCTGCGTCCTGGTGCAGGCCGAGACGCAAACAGCACTGGACAACATCGAAGCGATCTGCGCGGTGGAGGGCGTGGACGGCGTGTTCATCGGCCCGGCCGACCTGCACGCCTCGATCGGGCACACCGGCGAGACCGCGAACCCCGCGGTGATGCCGAAGATCGAGGAAGCAATGCGCCGAATCCGCAAGGCGGGCAAGGCCGCGGGCTTCCTCACGCCGGTCGAGGCCGACGCGCGGCGCATGCTGGAGGCCGGCGCGCTGTTCGTCGCCGTCGGCGCCGACCTCGGCCTGCTTGCGCGCGGCGCCGAGGCGCTCGCGGCAAAGTTCAAGAAATCCTGATTCCTCCTGCGGACACCGCCATGAAACCAGACCTCCTGCTCACCACAAAGCTGTATGCCCCCACCCAGGCCGTGCTCGAAAAGGAGTTCGCCTGCCAGAAATTGAACGAAGCCGCCGACCGGGCCGCGTTCCTGAAGAATGCGGCGAAGACGGTGCGCGGCGTGGCGAGCTTCGGCCCCTGGGGCGCGGATGCGGCGCTGATGGACGCGCTGCCAAAACTCGAGATCATCGCCAACTTCGGCGTCGGCGTGGATGCGATCGACCTCGACGCCGCGAAGAAGCGCGGCATCATCGTCACCAACACGCCCGACGTGCTGAACGACTGCGTGGCGGACACCGCCATGGCGCTGGTGCTGAACGTCATGCGACGTTTCCCGCGGGACGAGGCGTACCTGCGCTCGGGATTCTGGGCGACGCGCGGCGGGCCCGCGCTGTCGACCGCGCTCGGTGGCAAGACGCTGGGCATCCTCGGGCTCGGCCGCATCGGCGAGGCGATCGCGAAGCGCGCCGAGGCCTTCGGCATGAAGATCCGCTACCACAACCGCAGCCGCAAGAAGCTGGCCTACGCCTACGACGCCGACGTCGTCTCGCTGGCGAAGCATTCCGACGTGCTGCTGGTCTCCACCCCCGGTGGCGCAGGCACCCGGCACATCATCAACGCAAAGGTGCTTGCCGCACTCGGCCCGCAGGGGTTCCTCGTGAACATCTCGCGCGGCTCGGTGATCGACGAAAAGGCGCTGATCGCCGCGCTGCAGGACAAGCGCATCGGCGGCGCCGGGCTCGACGTGTTCGAGAACGAGCCCGCCATCGACCCGCGCTTCTTTGCACTCGACAACGTGGTGGCCTTGCCGCACGTCGGCAGCGCCACGGTGGAAACGCGCACCGCAATGGGCAACCTGCAGATCGAGAACCTGCGGCACCATTTCGCGGGAAAGCCCGTACTCACGCGCGTCGTTTGAACGGTCCCGCCGGGGGCGCTATCATCCCCGGCTGACTGTCCGGAAGTCCAATCCTGAGGAGGAAGTAATGAACTTCACGAAATCCGTACTGGTGGCCGCGGCCGCCACCCTCGTTGCAGCGCCGGTGGCGGCGCAACAGGTGACCTTCATGACCGGCCCGCAGGGCGGTTCGTGGATCCCGCTCGGCGGCGCGTTGAAGGGGGTGTGGGAAAAGCACGTTCAGGGCCTGCAGATCACCCAGACCCCGGGCGCGGGCATTGCCAACGTGCGCGGCGTGGACGAGGGCAAGGCACACATCGGCCTCGCGAACTCGAACACCACGGTGCTCGGCATCATGGGCGAAAAGCCCTATCCGAAGAAGGTCACGCAGGTCTGCCAGCTCGCGAACCTGTATCCCCAGTACTTCCAGGTGGTGGCGGCGGTGAACGCCAACGTCAACTCCTTTGCCGACCTGAAGGGCAAGACCCTGGTCACGCAGCCCAAGGGCAACACCGGCGAACTGCTCACCGAGCAGGTGCTGAAGATCAACGGCATGACCTACCAGTCACTCGCCAAGGCGAACTTCCAGGCCGGCTACAACGATGCCGTGGCGATGATGAAGGACGGCCACGCGCAGGTCTTCACGCTCGGCACCACGGCGCCGGCCTCGGCGGTGATGGACCTTGCCAGCGCGCGCGACGTCAAGCTCGTGCCGGTGGACGACAAGACCTTTGCCGAGGTGAAGAAAGCGAACCCCGGGCACAACAAGCTGATCATCAAGGCCGGCACCTACCCGAAGCAGGACAAGGACGTGCCCGTGATCGGCTACTCGACCCATGTGGTCGTAGCCTGCAACCTGCCCGAGGCCACGGTGTACGCGATGACCAAGGCGATGGCCGCCAGCGTCGACGACATGTCGGCCGTGGTGAAAGCGATCTCCGGCATCACGCCGAAGGACATGGCGCTGGACATCGGCGTGCCGCTGCACAAGGGCGCGGCGAAGTTCTACAAGGAAGTCGGCGCCATCTGATCGTGCCGTCTGCAGTCTGAAGGGGAAACGGGGCGGCTGGGCCGCCCCGTTCTTCTTCCGGAGGGAGGAGCAAGGCCATGGACGAGAAACCCGCCGCGACGCCGGTCAGCGCCGCGCTGCGCTGGACCGCGCTTGCGATCGCGGTCGCGATGTCGCTGTACCACATGTATGTCGCGGCCTTCGGCCCGCCCGAGGCGGTGATCTTCCGCGGCACGCACCTGCTGTTCACGATCACTCTGGTGTTCCTGCTCTATCCGTTCCGCCGCGACGGCGGATGGGGGTGGCGCACGCTCGACGTCGTGCTGCTCGCCGGGGGCTGGGGCGTGGTACTCAACATCTTCCTCAACTATGAAGCCTTCCTGAACCGCATCATCTACATCGACGACCTGACGTCCTGGGACAAGTTCTTCGCCGTCGTCTCGGTCATCGTGGTGCTGGAAGCCACCCGCCGGGTCATCGGCTGGGCCCTGCCGCTCACGGCCATCTGCTTTCTCGTCTATGCCATCGGCTTCACGCAGGTACGCATGCCGGTCCTCATGGAGCAGGTCTACCTCTCCACTGAGGGCATCTTCGGCTCCACGCTCGGCGTGTCGGCGTCCTACGTGATGCTGTTCGTGCTGTTCGGCGCCTTCATGGAAAAGAGCGGCACCGGGCAGCTGTTCATGGATTTCGCGCTCTCGATCACCGGCCGCTATGCCGGCGGCCCGGGCAAGGTGGCGGTGGTCTCCTCCAGCCTGTTCGGCACCGTCTCCGGCAGCGCGGTGGCCAACGTCATGGTCGATGGCCCGATCACCATTCCGCTCATGAAGCGCACCGGATTCCGTCCGCCATTCGCCGCCGCCGTCGAGGCCGTGGCCTCCACCGGCGGGCAGCTGATGCCCCCGATCATGGGCGCGGCGGCCTTCGTGATGGCGGAGTTCCTCGCAGTGCCCTACGCCCAGGTGGCCCTGTGGGCCCTGGTGCCCGCGTTCCTCTATTACCTCGCGGTCTTCTTCGCCGTGCACTTCGAGGCCAAGCGCTACAAATTGCTCGGCGTGCCCGACAGCGAGCTGCCGCGCTTTTCCGCGGTAATGCTCGAGCGCGGTCATCTGTTCGTGCCGATCCTGATCGTGCTCTTCGGCCTGATCGCCGGGTACTCGGCGCCCCTGTGCGCGCTTGCCGGTGCGCTTTCCTGCCTGCCGCTCGCGCTGCTGCGGCGCGCCACGCGCGCCGGCATCGGCTGGCACTCGATCCTGGCTGCGCTGGAGGATGGCGCGCGGAACACGCTCGCGGTCGCCATGGCCTGCGCCTGCGCCGGCATCGTCATCGCCTGCGTCACCATCACCGGCCTGGGCATCGTCTTCACGCAGATGGTGCTGGTCGTGGCGCAGGACCAGCTGGTGCTCGCGCTGATCCTCACCGCGATGGCCGGCATCGTGCTCGGCATGGGCATGCCGACCACGCCAGCCTACATCATGATGGTGGCGCTGCTGGTGCCCGCTGTGGCGAAGCTCGCCACCGGCAACTGCCCGGATCCGACCAGTGTCGATTGCCGGGCCACGATGATCCCCGCGGCCCACATGTTCGCCCTGTACTTCGCCATCCTCTCGGCGATCACGCCCCCGGTCGCGCTCGCGGTGTTCGCTGCCGCCGGCCTCGCGAAAGCGAACATGTGGGCCTCGGGCTGGGCCGCGATGCGCGCCGCGGCGCCCGCCTACATCGTGCCCTTCATGTTCATCTACGAGCCGATGCTGCTGCTGATCGTCAAGGACTGGGGCGTGCAGTGGCCTTACGTGATCAGTGCCGTGCTCTCGGCGTCGATCGGCGTGATCGCGCTGGCCGGGTCCCTGTTCGGCTGGCTGTTCGGCTTCGCCAATACCTGGCATCGGGTGGTGCTGTTCTTCGGCGCGCTCTGCCTGATCAAGCCCGGGCTGTACACAGACATGGCCGGGGCCGCCCTGCTGAGCATCGTGGTGGTGGCGCAATGGCTGGCGGCGCGCCGCAACCGGGAATCCGCGACTGTTGCCGAACGCGCGCCGGGCAGCTGAACACCCGGGCTGGGCGGCGGCCTGCCCAGCCGCATGACCGGCGATGCGGCGTACCCGGTGCAGGGCGCCATCGCGCGCGGGTCACTGCGCGCGGCCATCGATCCGGAGCGACTCTGGCCGGACCGCTTCACATTCGACGAAGCCGCCAGCGAGGCGGCGCAGGCCGGGGGCTAGCGCCGGGCCGGACCGTTGTCCTCCGGCGTGCCGGGGCGGCGTTCGATGCGCGTTTCCTCGCGGATCACCTCGCCCTCGACCACGGTGCCGTCGCCCGCCCCCGCCGGACCGTTTCCCATGGCGTCCCGCCGCGCCGCCGCCGCGCGGCGCAGGTCACGGGTGCGCCACCACAGCCAGCCCCAGAGCACCAGCCCGACGGTCGCCACCACCGCCAGCACCACCGAGGCAAAGACAAACGCGGCGACGAACAGGGCGAGGCCGACGAAGGCCCCGGCGATCCGCTGCAGCAGGATCACGCCGTGGCGCGCTGCGTGATGCGCGCCCCCGGGGGCGCCACTTCGGACTTGTCGAAGTCGATCTCAACCTTGGCGCCGTTCGGGTCGAGGAAGAAGATCTGCCAGGTCCCGTATTCGGGCAGGCGGCGCAGTTCGTAGTCCACGCCGCGTGCGTCCAGCCGCGCGATCACCTTGTCGAGGCCGCGCCCGGTGAATGCCATGTGATCGAGCACACCCGGCACCAACCGGCTCTTCGCCACCCCCGCGACGATGTGCAGGATCGGCTCGCTGCCCCCTTCGGCATACAGCCAGGCACCGGGAAAGGTGAACGGCGGCCGCGCGCCCGGACGAAAGCCGAGGTGTTCGGCGTAAAACGCCAGCGTCGCCTCGAGGTCGTCGGTGAGGACGGTGAAGTGATTCATGGCCGAGACGCTCATGCCCGCGCTCCCGCCGCCGCGGCCCGCGTCTTGTCGAGCACCGTCATCGCCGTCGCGATGAGGGAGGAGACGTCGGCGGCGTTTGCCGGCACGATCATCGTGTTCGAGGTCTTCGCAAGCCGGCCGAAGGCTTCCACGTACTCCTGCGCGATCTTCAGGTTGGCCGCATCCATGCCGCCCTTCTCGCTCATCGCCTCGCCGACCACGCGCACCGCCGCGGCGTTCGCCTCGGCCACCAGGCGCAGCGCCGTCGCCTCGCCCTGCGCGCGGTTGATCGCCGCCTGCTTCTCGCCCTCGGATTCGAGCACCGCCGCCTGGCGCTTGCCGTCGGCGAGGTTGATCTCCTCCTGCCGCTGGCCCTCGGACTTCGCGATCAGGGCGCGCTTCTCGCGCTCCGCGGTGATCTGCTGCTGCATCGCGCGCAGGATCGCCTCGGGCGGGGTGATGCTCTTGATCTCGTAACGCAGCACCTTGATGCCCCAGCTGCGCCCAGCCTCGTCGAGCACCGCGACGATCTGTCGGTTGATCTCCTCGCGCGACTCGAAACTCTTGTCGAGTTCCATCTTGCCGATCTCGCTGCGCAAGGTGGTCTGCGCAAGCTGCGTGATCGCGGCGACGTAATTCGCCGAGCCGTAGGAGGCCTGGCGCGGGTCCATGACCTGGAAGTACAGCACCCCGTCGACCGCGAGTTGCGTGTTGTCGCGCGTGATGCAGACCTGCTCGGGCACGTCGAGCGGCACCTCCTTCAGCGAATGCTGGTAGGCGACCCGGTCGAGGAACGGGATGATCAGGTTCAGGCCGGGCGCGAGGATGGTGTGGAAGCGCCCGAAGCGCTCCACCACCAGCGCCGTCTGCTGCGGCACGATGCGCACGCCCTCAATGACGAACACCACCACCATGGCGATGAAGAAGATCCACACCGCGTAGCGCTCGGTGGCAGGAAAGAACGCGGCGGCGATCGATACGGCGAGCGCCACCAGAAGTTTCGGGAACATCGGCATACTCCTAGGAAAATAGGCTGTGAGATCCGGCGGTCCGGCCTGCAGCGCCTCAGCCGGGGCGCGCGCGCGAGACCGTGAGCGTGTTGCCATCGGCGTTCACCACGTAAAGCATTGCGCCCGGCTCGAGCGCGCCGGGTTCGCTGACCTGCGCGTCCCAGCTGGCGCCGCGATAGCGCACCCGCGCAAGCTGCGCCGTCGCATCGATCCAGGCTTCGAATCTGGCCGGCTGGCCCTGGTCGATCGAGGGCATCTGCTGCGCACGGTTGCGCGCGCGATAGGCATGCACCATGTAGGCGCCGAGCGCGGAGACCACGCCCGCAACGATCGCCTGCACCGGAAACGGCTGCCCGAACCAGGCCACCAGCGCCGCGCCGAACGCCGCGCCACCAAGCATCAGCAGGTAGAACGTGCCGGTGAGCAACTCGACGATGACAAGGGTCAGGCCGATCACGGCCCAGGCGAGGGATTCATCCATGGCGGCTAATTTGGCACGCGCAGGGTGAAACCGCAACCGCGGCGGCGCTTGCACGCACGGTAGAATGCCCCCCCATTTCCCGGACGCTTTGCATGGCCAACGACCCCATTGCCCGCGTTGCGCAGGAACTCGTCGCGCTCGACGGGTCCTCGAAGCTGGTCCGGCCGTTCAGCGAGCGCGAACCGACCCTCTCGCCGGAAGACGGCTACCGCGCTGCGGCGCGATTGCACGCGGCGCGCCTGGAAAAGGGCTGGAAGCCCGCCGGGCGCAAGATCGGCTTCACCAACCGCACGATCTGGAAGCGCTACGGTGTCTACGAGCCGATGTGGGGCATGGTGTACGACCGCACGCTCATTGCCGCGCCAGGCAACCGCGCGCAGGTGCCGCTGGCCGGGCTCGCGCAGCCGAGGATCGAGCCGGAGATCTGCTTTCGCCTCGCCCGCGAACCCGGCGCGGCGCGCACCCCGCAGGCACTGCTTGCCTGCATCCAGTGGATGGCGCACGCAATCGAGATCGTCCAGTGCCATCACCCCGACTGGGGTTTGAAGATCGCCGATTGCACCGCCGACAACGGACTGCACGGTCGCCTGATCGTCGGCACGCCGGTGCCGGTCGCGACGCTGCCGGACCTCGTCGCGCAGTTACCGGCGCTCGGGGTGCAGCTGCGGCGCGGCGACGAAGTCGTCGACCGGGGCGTCGGCGCGAACGTCCTCGACAGCCCCTTGAAGGCGCTCGCCTTCCTCGTCGACCTCCTGGACCGGCAGCCGGAGGCGCCGCCCCTGCAGGCCGGCGAGATCGTTTCCACAGGCACGCTCACTGACGCCCATCCGGTGGCGCCCGGCGAGACCTGGCGCACCGCCTTCGACGGCCTGCCGCTCGCGGGGCTGGAAGTCGGCTTCCAATGATCCGGCCGCTGGAAGGCATCACGGTCGTTGCCCTCGAGCAGGTGATCGCGGGGCCGTTCTGCACCCGCCAGCTGGCGGAGATGGGCGCGCGCGTGATCAAGATCGAACGCCCCGGCGCGGGCGACGCCTCGCGCGGCTATGACACCACCGTGAAAGGCCTGTCCTCGCATTTCGTCTGGGTCAACCGCTCGAAGGAAAGCTTCGCGCTGGACGTCAAGCACCCGGAGGCGAAGGCCATCCTGGCGAAACTGGTGGCGGGCGCGGACGTCTTCCTGCAGAACCTTGCGCCGGGCGCGGTCGAGCGGCTCGGCCTCGGCGCAGCGGAACTGCGCGCAAGACACCCGCGCCTGGTGTGGTGCGGCATCTCGGGCTACGGGCCCGCCGGGCCGTACGCCGAGAAGCGCGCCTACGACCTGCTGGTGCAATGCGAGACCGGATTGCTCTCGGTCACGGGCACGCCGGAATCGCCCTCCAAGGCGGGGATCCCGGTGGCGGACATCGCCGCCGGCATGTATGCCATGTCCTCGATCCTCGCTGCACTGCTGCGCCGTGCCACCACCGGTGAAGGCGCGACGCTAGACATCACCATGTTCGAGTCGCTCGGCGAATGGATGGGTTTTCCCGCCTACTACAGCGCCTACGGCGGCACGCCGCCGCCACGCGCCGGCGCCTATCACGCCACCATGGTGCCCTACGGGCCGTTCCGCGCAGGCGACGGCGGCACGGTGTTCCTGTCGATCCAGAACGCGCGCGAGTTCGCGCGCTTTTGCGAGACCGTGCTTGGCGATGCCTCGCTCGCCACCGATGCGCGCTTCAACTCCTCGAACGCGCGGCTGGCGAACCGCGATGCCATGCACGCGGCGATCGAGCGCGTGTTCGGCACGCTGACCGCCGCCGAGGTCACCGCGCGGCTCGAGGCCGCCGGCATCGCCAATGCGCGGCTGAACACGCTGCAGGAATTCTGGTCGCACCCTCAACTGCAAGCGCGCGGGCGCTGGGCGCAGGTGGATTCGCCCGCAGGCCCGCTCGATGCGCTGAAGCCGCCCCTGAACATCTCGGATTTCGAGCCGCGCATGGATGCGGTGCCCGCGCTCGGCACGCACAGCGCGGCGATCCTCGGCGAACTCGGTTACGACGGGCAGGCGATTGCGAGGCTGCGCGCGGCGGGGGCGATCGGCTGAGGCGGGACGTTGGCCGGACGGGAAAAGCGGCCGGGGAACGAAGCGAGGAGGAGGAGGAGGAGGAACTGCAGGTTCGCCGCCGTCCCCGGTTGATCGAAAGGATAGGCCCGTCGGTCCGGCAAGTCGAGCGGCATTCCGCTCTGGCGATCTGCTTTCAAGATGATTGAACTTTCCGGCGTGCAATACGTCACGCAGGCACCGTGGTCGACGCGCTCGCGCATTCCCCGTTACGCGAGCCAAATCAGGCGCTTGACCGGAACCGGCGCCGATCCCGCCCTATTAGTAACTTATATGTTACTATAAGAACAATCTGGGCGCCGCGGCGCGGTCTACGCTACGCCTTCTTCGCCTTTCCGACCTCGATGCGCGCGGCCCGCGCCAGTTCCTTGTGCACGCGCGCGACGCGCTCGACTTCGCCCTTCGCCGGAAAGCGCTCGTAGAACCCCTCGGCGCGGAACTCGCGCGCGCGCTCGACCCAGGGAGACAGTCGCAGTTCCCAGCGCTGGACGCGCCCCCCTTCGGGCTCCGCATCCTCGCGCGCGAGGTCCGCGCAGACGCGGATCAGCGCCTTGATGGTGACCGGCTTGGTCACCATGTAGCCGTCCTTGCCCCAGACCTCGCCGAACACGGACTTCGATGCCTTGAGGAAATCGCGCACGATGCCGTAATAGCGCGGCACTTCCTTCGCGCTTCCGCCGGAGACCTGGATCGAGCGCCAGCGCGAGCGCACCCAGCGGTGCAGCTCGTTGAACAGCTCCGCCTGCAGGATCCACTTGTCGCGCTGGCTGCGGCCGCCGAGCCGGTTGATGCGATAGCGCAGCGGGCTGTCGCCCTCGCCGTAGAGCCGCTCGACCAGCCGGGCGGCGAAGCGCCGGTCCGGCGCTGCAAAGGAGACACGGTCATACAGGTCGACGAGGTGGCTCTTGTTGATGCGCGTCGGCGTGGAATTGATGATGACGAACATCTCGGTGGCGAAGTCCTCGCTGCGTCCGTCGAAGATCATGCAGGGCACGTGGATGCCCCGGGCTTCCTCGGGCTTGTCCTGCATGTAGAAGTACAGCGCCGCCAGCCGGTGCTGGCCGTCAATGATCAGGTACTTCGAATCCGGCTCGCCGAGCCGGCCGACGCCGTCCGCGCCTTCGGACTGGAAGCGCAGGGTCTCGGAGGTGAACAGCAGCACCGTTCCGGGGATCGGCGGCTGCGTGACCGCGGTTTCGAAGAAGTTCCGCAGCGCCCGCACCTTGGCGCGCGAGAGCGAGCGCTGGAAGGCCTTGTCGGTGCGCTCGATGCGCGAGATGAACTGCGCGATGTCGTCGTCCTGCGCGATCTTCGACGGGGCGATCTGCTCGCCCTCGCCGTAGAAGCGGCTGATGAAGCGCACCTTGTCCAGAAGGTCCGCTGCCCGATAGCTGGCGAAATAGAAGATGCCGTCTTTCTGACGGACCTGCGTCGCGTGCATCGCCGTTCCTCCCCTGAGTCCCGCCCGTGACCGGCTTGGATCGGGGGACTATACCCGAGCCGGTTTGCGGCGGGTCCCGGATTTTGCCCGCCGGCGGGGCGCGCGGGCGGCCGGCTCACCCCGCGCAGACGGGCAGCATCAGGGCCTGGAGGACATCCGAGGTCCTCCGGTCCTGAACGAAGGCCACTACCCCGGAGTTTTCAGGAATCGCCTTGGGCAAAAGCGGTAAACGATAGCGGGCACTCACCTTTCCACCTTCCCCGAGCGGAATCGGCCCCTGCCATTCGAACACCACGTAATCGTGCGGCAGAGTTTTGCCCCGGTTCTCCCCGGCCCGCACTTCGCTCACCAGCTTGTTCTCGAAACTCGCCAGGTAAACCGCGACGTTCGCCCGGTCCGCCGGCCGCGCCACCTCGACGGACAGGTCCACCTCCAGGGCGCCGGGGACGCTGCCGACGAGTGCAAGACCGATGTTCGCCCGGGCCGGCTGCGCCTCTATTTTCCTCAGCGCGGCGTCCAGTTCGGCGGCGCTCGACCAGCGCCGGAAGTCCTGCCCCTGCACGATGACCTGAGGGGTGTACACGGTGGTCGCCCGGCGCAGTTCTGCGAGCTTGCGCTGGCGGGTCGAGAACTGCCGCTTGGCGTAAGGATCCTTCCAGCCGATGTAGTCCCAGTAGTCGACGTGCAGGGCGATCGGCACCACGCGGGTCGGCGCGTAGCCGCGCGCGCCGAGGGAGGAGAGCCACCGGTCTGCGGGCGGACAACTGTCGCAGCCCTCCGAGGTGTACAGCTCGATCAAGGCGACGGTATGCGCGGGCGAGGTTGCGCGACAGGTCCCGGAGACGGAATGCATCGGTAACGTTGCCGTCATAAAGGCGACAATTATTGAAAGATAATGTCTCATTTGCCGAAGATCTCAGATTTTTGACGAAAAACAAGCCATGCGAACGCGAAATGCACACCGCTCACCGCGGGCGTCAGCCGCTTGCCCTTGAGCGGTCCGGCGATTGCCCGGCCGAGCAGGTCCCACTCCGACCCGGTCTCGCGGTCATGAATCCGGCCCGCACCGCGCGACTCGAAGCTCAGCACCTGCGCATCCACCCGCCGCAGGAAGGCGCTGGCCGAGGCGATGCTGCGCGAATCGCGGATCTCGCCCGCATCGAGCACCGACAGCGTGCCGGGCCGCGACATGACGACGACATCGCTGCCGCCGACCGCGTCGTTCACCACCGGCGTGCGCTCAAGCACCTTGAACGGATAGACGCGGTCGACCCCGCCTGCGCTCACGCTCAACACCCGTTCCATGGGCGGCAGGCGGGCATCGGGCGTGCCTGAGAGCAGGAACGGGGACTGGTCGATCCGGTCGTAGCCCTGGTAGGGGTTTCTGCCGTAGGGCCGGTCGAAGCCGGTGTTGCGCGAGAGCACCCGGGCGCGCGGGTGGGCGCGGCGGAACTCCGCGAATGAAACAATCTGCGACTCGATCTTCACCAGCAGCGTTCCGGCATGGGCGCCGAACAATCCGCTGCCGGTGAACTGCTGCCACCAGGTTTCGGTCTGGCGGTCGTACATGACCAGGTCGGAATGCCGCAGCTTTCCGGTGGTGCCGAAATCGAACACTTGCCCACCGACCCGCCGGTCGAACACGATCGAGGCATTGCACAGCGGACAGAACGTGACCACCACCGGCACGCCGCCAAGCCGGTCGTTGACGATCTCGTGCCACATCAGGATCGACAGCGGATACGCCTTGGCTTCGCCCGCGATCTCGAGCGCGATGACCGGCTCGCGCGCCGAGAGCGTTCTCGCAGCGGTATCGACGGCGTCGAAGCGCGGCTTGTCGATCGCCGGAATCCCGTCCTTCGGCGGACCGCCGTCCTGGATCTCCTCGAAGGGCACCATGTGCTTCGAGAAATCGGTGCGCGGCCACGCCTCCTTCCAGTAGTTGATGTGACGATCCGAGGCCAGCGCGGCGCCGGCAAAGGAAATCCAGAGCCACAGTACCAATAACCGCCCGACAGTCAGGGCGATTGGCGCGGTGCGCCGCGGCAATGCAGCGAAACAGGGGAAGGCCGGCGCATGCTGCGCCGCATAATCCCTGCTTCTCCGGTTTTTTCCCCTCATGACGCCGCTCCCGTTCTTTCTCACCACCTTGGTCTGGAACTATGGCCTTGGCATGACATATGTCGTCGTGCCGCTGTATGCGCACGCCCAGGGCCTCTCGGGCGCCGAGATCGGGACCCTGTTCTCATTGCCCGTGGTCGCGCAGGTGGCGGTCAACCTGCTCGGCGGCGCCTATACCGACCGGCTCGGCGGGCGTCGCATCGTGCTCGCCTCCAGCCTGCTGATGAGCGCGGCCGCGCTGCTCTACATCGTGGGCAGCGGCTTCGCCACGCTGTTCATCGCGCAGGGCGTGATGGTGGTCTCGCGCGCGGCCTTCTGGCCTGCGGCCTGGTCGATGGCCAGCGAGTTGCCCGGCGCACGCGGCGTACAGATGGGCCGGGTAAACGCGATCACCAATGCCGGCCAGATCGCCGGCACCGCAAGTTGCGGCTTCATCCTCGCCTTCGCCGGATTCACGTCCACCTTTCTCGTTTTCGCGTTCGCCGGACTTGCCGCCTGGATCCTGGCCCTGCGCACCCCGCGCCCGACGCCGCGCGCCGAAGGCAGCGCCGGACCGGGCGTGTTCGCGCACTTCCCGGTGCTCATGCGCATGCCGGTCATGGCCTACATGATGATGTGCGCCTACGTCTCGGCGCTGCCGTTCACGCTCTCGATGAGCTTCCTGCCGCTCTTGCTGCAGCACTACGCGTACGGCGCGGACAGCTCGGGCGTACTGCTCGCGCTGCGCGCGGTCGGCTCGATCGCGGCCGGCCTGCTGGTGGGCCGCTTCGTGCGTACCGGACCGGGCAGCCTGTGGCCGGTGGGCTCCGGGGTCGCAGTCGCGCTCGCCATCGGTGCCCTGCCGCTGGTGCCGGTCACCTCGATGATCGCGGCGCTGATGCTGCTGGTGGGACTCGGGTCCGGCGTCATGACCCTGTACTTCCAGATCACCATCAGCGAGGTGAGCAGCGTCGCGCAGCGCGGTTCGGCAATGGCGCTGGGCGGGCTCGGCTGGGGGATCTCGCACCTGTCGACGCCGCTCATCATGGGCGTGCTGACGGACCGCTACGGGATCGTCACCGGGTTCTACGCGATCGGCGCGATCGCGATGGCCCTGACGCTGGTGCTCGCCGGCCTGCGGCGGCGCGCCTTCGCGCACACCGCGCTCGGGATCCGCGCCGACTGAAAGCCGCGCGGCGCGCTCAGTGCAGCGCGGCCGCCTTGAACATCGAAGGCGCGAGCGCGTGGCGCTCGAGCAGGCGGTAGAACTCGGTCCGGTTGCGTCCCGCGAGCCGCGCGGCGCGCGTCACGTTGCCGTCGGTGATCTTCAGGATGCGCACCAGGTAGTCGCGCTCGAAGGCCTTGCGCGCCTCGTCCAGCGGCGTGAGCGAGGTGGCGGGCATGCCGAGGGCCTGTCGCACCAGCGCCGCCGGCAGCATGTCGGTGGCGGTCAGCGCCACCGCCTGCTCGACCACGTTCAGCAACTGGCGCACGTTCCCGGGCCAGGCCGCCGACACCATCAGCTCGACGGCTTCCGGCGAGAACGCGAGCTTCGGCCGCTCGTAGCGCTCGGCGAGCCGGGCGAGGAAGTGCCGCGCCAGGAGCGGCACATCCTCGCGCCGCTCGGCAAGGGAAGGCAGGGTGAGGCGCACGACGTTCAGGCGGTAGAAAAGGTCCTCGCGGAACGCGCCCGCGGCGATGTGCGTTTCAAGGCTGCGATGCGTCGCCGACACGATGCGCGCGTTGACCGCGACGGGCGCATCCGCCCCCACCGGCCGCACCGCGCGATCCTCGAGCGCGCGCAACAGCTTGACCTGCAGCGCGAGCGGCATGTCGCCGACCTCGTCGAGGAACAGGGTGCCGCCCTCGGCCGCCTGGAACAGGCCCTCGCGGTCCTGCGAGGCGCCGGTGAACGCGCCCTTGCGGTGGCCGAAGAGCTCGGATTCGAGCAGCCCCTCCGGAATCGCGCCGCAGTTGACGGCCACGAAAGGCGCTTCTGCACGCGGGCTCGCGGCATGCAGGGCGCGCGCGAGCAGTTCCTTGCCGGTGCCGCTCGCGCCGAAGATGCACACGTTCGCATCCGAGGCGGCGACGCGCTGCGTTTGCAGCAGCACGTTCTCCATGATCGGTGAGCGCGTCTCGATGCCGGCGCGCCAGGCGTCCGCGGGCGCGCGACGCCCGCCCGTGGCGCGCAGCGCCTCGTCGACGGTCTCGAGCAGCACGTGCCCGTCGAAGGGCTTGGTGAGGAAGCCGAAGACGCCGAGCTTCACGGCCGAGACCGCGTCCGGGATGGTGCCGTGCGCCGTCATGATCACCACCGGCAGCGACGGCGACTCGCGATGGATCGCCTCGAACAGCGCGAGCCCGTCCATGCCGTCCATGCGCAGGTCCGCGATCACCAGGCGCGGCCGCGCGATCGCCAGGCTGGCGAGCGCGGCTTCACCGGAGGTCGCCGTCTGCACCGCGTAGCCGGCCGCCGTCAGGCGCATGGAGATCAGCTCCAGCAGTCCGGTGTCGTCGTCGACCAGCAGGATCTTCGGTTTCTCTCTCGTCATGGCGTGCTCCCGGGAATCCTTGTGTGTGTTCATGCGGCGTGCGCCAGCACCGGTGCGGGCCGCAGCGCGAGCGTGACGCGGAAATGGCCGCCCGCGCCGCCCTCCACCAGTTCGATGCGGCCGCCATGCGCTTCGACATGCTCGCGCGCGATCGCCAGCCCGAGCCCGGTGCCGCGCAGGCGTCCACCGGACCGGGCCGTGCCGCGAAAGAACGCGTCGAACACGTCCGCGCGCTCCGGCGCCGAAACGCCCGGCCCCGAATCGATCACCTCGAGCACGACGGCATCGCCCGCGGCGCGCAGCATGACCGAAATGGTGCCCTCGGGCGGCGTGAACTTGACGGCATTGCCGAGCAGGTTGTCGATCACCGACGCCAGCTTGGCGCGGTCGCCGTGAACGACGACGGGTTCGAGGTCGAGCACAAGACGCTGGGCATTGGCGCGCGCGGCAAGTTCGTGCGCGACTGCGGTCTCGCGCACCAGCGCATCCAGCGGCACCGGCACCGCCTGCAGCGTCGCCGCCGCGTGCAGCGCCCGCTGGTAGTCGAGCAGCGCCTCGATCATGCCCTGCAGCCGTGCACTGTTGTCGCGCATGATCGAGACCACCTGCCGCTGCGGCGGGGCGAGCGGGCCGGCCACCTGGTCGGCCAGCAGGTCCGCGCCTTCGCGCAGCGCCGTGAGCGGCGTCTTCAACTCATGCGACAGGTGCTGGAGGAAGCGGTTCTTCTGCGCCTCGAGTTCGCCAAGGCGCTTTCGCAGCCAGTCGAGCCGTTCGCCGAGCGCGCGCAGATCCTCGGGACCGCGCACTTCGACGGGCTTCGAGAAATTGCCGTCGCCCAGGCGCAGGATGGCCGCCTCGAGGCCGGCGATCGGACGCGCAAGCGTGCGGGTCAGCGCGGCGGCGAGCGCGATGCCGAGCGCGGTGCCGAACACCGCCAGCAGGATGACGTGCCGTTGCACGGTCTCGGCCACCCCGCGCAGGCGCTCGGATTCCCGGTCGGCGGCGAGATAGCTGATGGCAAGCACCTCCGAGGCGCTGTCGGCGAGCGCACGCGCCTGGCCCGCAAGCGCCTGCGCATCGAGCGACCCAGGGGCGCCAAGGGCGTCGACCAGCGCCTGCTCGCCGGCCACGGTGCGCTCGAGCGCTGCGCGCTGCTCGGGATCGAGCACCAGGCGCGACAGATCCGCCGCCACGGCCTTGAAGCTGCGGTGCACGCGCGCCAGGTCCGCGTGCGATTCCGGCTCGGGCCCCAGGGCGATGCGTTGCGCGAGCCGCTCGATGGAGCCGATCCGGTTGACCAGCGAGCGGCTTGCGCGCGCGGCCTGGGCGGCATTGAACACCACCGTCCGGCTCTGCGCCGACAGGCGCTCGGTGTTCCACGCCGAGTAGCCGAGTGCCGCGACCAGCGGCAATGCGGCAAGCGCGAAGCAGGCCACCACCAACCCGAGGAAGGAGCGCGGGTACGGCAATGCGGCAAGCATGTCGCGATGCACCATGACACTATAATCCCCGCTCTATCCAGAGGGGACGAGGACGGATGTCACATTCGACGGACCGCGCCGCAGGATCGACGCCGCCGGTCGCCGTGACGGCACCGGCGGTCGGCGCCCCGCGCGTGCTGATCATCGCGGCGGTCGCCGCGAACGGGGTGATCGGCGCGAAAGGCACGTTGCCGTGGCGCCTGCCCGAGGACCTGCGGAACTTCAAGGCACTGACGCTCGGCCACCCCGTGATCATGGGGCGGCGCACCTGGGACTCGCTCGGACGCGCCCTGCCGGGGCGCGAGAACATCGTGATTTCGCGTCGCCCCGGTTTCGAGGCGCCGGGCGCGCGCGTGGCCGGGTCGCTCGCCCAGGCGCTTGCGGCCTGCGCCGGCCGCCCCATGGCGTTCGTGATTGGCGGCGGGGAAATCTACGCCGAGGCGCTTGGCATCGCAGATGAACTGCTGCTCACGGAGATCGATGCGTCGTTCGAAGGGGATGCACGGTTTCCCGAATTCGATCGCGGACGCTGGCGGGAAGTCACGCGCGTCACGCGCGCACCATCGGACGGTCCGGCGTTCTCGTTCGTGCGCTACCTGCGCAACAACGCGGCAGACGCCTGAAGCCCGCGCCGCGCCCCAGGGGGCCCGGGCGGCCGGGCGTGCTTCAGCGCTTCGACTCGATGACCCGGACCTCGGGCAGCGGAAAGCCGTTGAACTCGCTTGCGTAGGCCGTGGTGTAGGCGCCCGCATTTTTCAGGTAGATGAAATCGCCTTCCTGCAGGTCCGAGGGCATCGCCTCGTCGCGCAGCACCACGTCGACCGAATCGCACGTGGGTCCGGCGATGAACCAGGGCACATCCGGCCCGGAGCGATCGGTGCGCAGGCGGTACTTGAGGCCTTCCATCGACTCCATGATGCCGCCGAACAGGCCCGCATCCCAGTGCATCCAGCGCTTGCCGCTGCGGGTGGCCGTGCCGATGACGCGACAGACGAAGTAGCCTGCGTCGGAGACGAGGTACCGACCCGGCTCGGCGATGATCTTCACGTCCTCGGGAAACGCCTTCAGCGCATCGTTGATCACGCCGCCGATCACTTCGATCGACGGAATCGGCTTCACGTGCCGCACCGGAAAGCCACCGCCGATGTCCAGCAGGCGCGGCTTGAGCCCCGCCTTGAGCATCGCGTCGAAGACGCTGCGCGCCTTCTCGATGCCGACGCGCCAGTTCTGCGGGTTGCGGCACTGGGACCCCGCGTGGAAGGTGATGCCGGCGAGGTCCGCGCCGAGGCGCGCCGCGGTGGCGATGATCTCGCGCGTGTCGGTTGCGCCGACGCCGAACTTCCCCGACAGGGGCCAGTCGGCGCCGATATTCGGCGTCAGCAGGCGCAGGTACATCTTTGCGTCCGGCTTCACCTCGTGGATCCGGCGCAATTCATCGACGCTGTCGAGCACGTACCACTCGACCCCGCGCTCGGCGGCGTAGGTGATCGCGGCGCGCGACTTCACGGGATTCGAGTAGAAGATCTCCGCGGGCGGCACGCCCAGTCCCAGCAGCAGGTCCAGTTCGGCCGACGAGGCGATCTCGAATCCGGCGCCTTCCTGCACCAACGCCTTCAGCACGCGCTTGTCGGGATTCGCCTTGACCGCATAGTGGGGCCGGACCCGCGGCATGGTCGCGCGAAAGCGGCGCACCTTCTGGCGCACCAGCGCGGTATCGATGATCAGGAAGGGTCGCGTGTACTTCTGGCGCGCGGCCTGGCGCACGAGTTCGAAGTCGAGGCTGACTTCGGGGTGCGTATCGAAAAGCTGTTCCTGCGGTCTTGCGGTGTTCTTGCTGCGAAAGGCACCAGCGGGGCGATCGCCCATCAGAGTCTCCCGGTCCGCTACGTTTCAGGCAGAAGGTTCATGACGAAAAGTTCCAGCCGCGTGGAGCGTTTCTTCCTGCCTGTCATGATGACCTCCTTCGCATGGTCGCGTTTGCCGAAAAGTCAGGGCGATTATAGGGACGACCCCGGTGGAGTCAAGGGCTTCTGCCCGCCCGACACAATCCCTAGTGGTGGCCGGGCGGACGGGCCACAATCCATCGTGCGCGCCTACAGGCGCGGCAGCGTGACGCCCTGCTGGCCCTGGTACTTGCCGCCGCGGTCGGCGTAGGAGGTTTCGCAGACTTCGTCGGACTCGATGAAGATCACCTGCGCCACGCCCTCGTTGGCATAGATCTTCGCGGGCAGCGGCGTGGTGTTCGAGAACTCCAGCGTCACGTGCCCCTGCCACTCCGGCTCGAGCGGCGTCACGTTGACGATGATCCCGCAGCGCGCGTAGGTCGACTTGCCAAGGCAGATCGTCAGGACGTTGCGCGGGATGCGGAAGTACTCCACCGTGCGCGCAAGCGCGAAGGAATTCGGCGGAATGACGCAGACCGGGCCCTTGAAATCGACGAACGAGCGCGCGTCGAAGTGCTTCGGGTCGACGATGGTGGAGTTGATGTTGGTGAAGATCTTGAACTCGTCGGAGCAGCGGATGTCGTAGCCGTAGCTCGAGGTGCCGAACGACACCACGCGCGCGCCCGCCACTTCGCGCACCAGGCCGGCCTCGTAGGGCTCGATCATCGCGTGCCCCTCCGCCATGCGGCGGATCCAGCGGTCGGACTTGATGCTCATGTGTTCTGCACCACGATGTTCGGAAACTTGGAGCTCAGGTCCTTCTGCAGGTCGGCGATCTTCACCGCGCAGCGCCTGGCAATGGCCCGGTAGATCTCGGCCACATGCCCGTCCGGGTCCGCGACCACCGTGGGCTTGCCCGAATCGGCCTGCTCCCGGATGGCCTCGTCCAGCGGCAGCGCGCCGAGCAATTCCGTCTTGTAGTCGCTGGACATGCGGTCCGCGCCGCCGGATCCGAAAATATGGCTTTCGTGACCGCACTTCGGGCAGATGTGGATCGCCATGTTCTCGACGATGCCGAGAATCGGGATACCCACCTTCTCGAACATCTTCAGGCCCTTGCGCGCGTCGATGAGGGCGATGTCCTGGGGCGTGGTGACGATGACCGCGCCGGTCACCGGCACCTTCTGCGCCAGCGTCAGCTGGATGTCGCCGGTCCCCGGCGGCAGATCCACGACCAGGTAGTCGAGGTCGCGCCAGCGCGTGTCGCGCAGCAACTGCTCGAGCGCCTGCGTCACCATCGGCCCGCGCCAGACCATCGGCGTATCGGCGTCGATCAGGAAGCCGATCGAGATGGCCTGGATGCCGTGCCCCTCCATCGGTTCGAGGGACTTGCCGTCCTTCGATTCCGGCCGGCCCGAGATGCCCAGCATCGTCGGCTGGGACGGGCCGTAGATATCGGCGTCGAGCATGCCGACCGCGGCGCCTTCGGCCGCGAGCGCAAGCGCTAGGTTCACCGCGGTGGTGGACTTGCCGACACCGCCCTTGCCCGAGGCCACCGCAATGATGTTCTTGATCCCGGCGATCGGCTTCACGCCGCGCTGCACCGCATGCGGCACGACGCGCGAGCGCACGCTCACGGAAACGCTCTTCGCGCCCGCGGCGCGCAGCGCCTGCGTCACGGCGGCGCGAATCGGCTCGAACTGGCTCTTGCCCGGATAACCGAGTTCGATCTCGAGGGAGACCGCGCCGTCGCCAACCTTGAGGTTCTTCACCGCACGCGAGGTGAGGTAGTCCTTTCCGGTGTTCGGATCGACGAGTTGACGCAGTGCGTCCTGGGCCTGGGATTCGCTGAATGACATGGATGGGGTGCGCCGGAAGCTGCGAAAACGGCTAAGTGTACAGAATTCGGCTGGCGCAGGTCATGGTCGCCGCAGGCGCTTTGCTAGAATCCGCCCTCCCCTGAGCCCTGCAAGATGCCGACCCGCCAACTCTTCGTTACCACCGCGCTGCCCTATGCGAACGGCTCGTTCCACATCGGGCACATCATGGAGTACATCCAGGCCGACATCTGGGTGCGCTTCCAGCGCATGCGCGGCCACGCGGTGTGCTTCGTCTGCGCGGACGACGCCCACGGCGCCCCGATCATGCTCAAGGCGCAGGCCGAAGGCGTCTCGCCTGAGACGCTGGTGCAGCGGATCTCGGCGGAACGCCCCGCCACCCTGCAGGGCTTTCACCTGTCCTTCGACCACTGGCATTCGACCCACTCGAAGGAGAATGAGGTCCTTTCGCAGGACATCTACCGCAGGCTGCTGGCGGCGAACCTTGTCGCGCGCCGCCCGGTCGAGCAGTACTACGACCCGGTCAAGGGCATGTTCCTTGCCGATCGCTACATCAAGGGCGAATGCCCGAAATGCGGCGCCAAGGACCAGTTCGGCGACGCCTGCGAAGTCTGCAGTTCCGTCTATTCGCCGATGGACCTGAAAGACCCCCGCTCGACGCTTTCGGGCGCCGCGCCGGAACTGCGCACCTCGGAGCACCACTTCTTCAGGCTGTCCGACCCGGCCTGCACCGATTTCCTGCGCGAGTGGCTGCGCGCCCCCGGTCGACTGCAGTCGCAGGTGGTCAACAAGGCGCGCGAATGGCTCGACGGCGAAGGCGATCGCGCGCTGACCGACTGGGACATCTCGCGCGACGCGCCCTATTTCGGAATCCGCATCCCGGACATCGCCGAGGAGAAGTATTTCTACGTCTGGCTCGACGCGCCGATCGGCTACCTTGCGTCGCTGAAGGCGTATTTCGATTCGGGCAAGGCGGCCGCGCGCGGCGAATCGCGCAGCTTCGAGGCGTTTCTCTCCGCGCCGGACACCGAGCAGGTGCACTTCATCGGCAAGGACATCATCTACTTCCATACCTTGTTCTGGCCGGCGATGCTGAAGTTCGCCGGCGCGCCGTACCGCGTGCCGGACCATGTGTACGTGCACGGCTTCATCACGGTGTCCGGGGAGAAGATGTCCAAGTCGCGCGGCACGGGCATCAGTCCCACGCGCTATCTCGATGTCGGCATGAACCCGGAGTGGCTGCGCTATTACATCGCGGCAAAGCTGAACGCGGCGGTCGAGGACGTGGATTTCAACCCGGACGACTTCGTCACCCGCGTCAACAGCGACCTGGTGGGCAAGTACGTCAACATTGCCAGCCGGGCCGCGGGGTTCGTCACCAAGCATTTCGACGGGACGCTCCGGCCGGAAGCGCCGATCGACCCGCTGTCCTCCCACGGCATCGCGCTCGCGTCGGCGGACGAGATCGCCGCCGCCTACGAAGGCCGCGAGTTCGGCAAGGTGGTGCGCGAAGCGATGCGCATCGCGGATGTTGCGAACCAGCGCTTCGACCAGGCGAAACCCTGGGAACTGGCGCGCGACGCCGGCAAACGCGACGCCCTGCACGCCGCCTGCAGCGACGCGCTAAGCGCGTTCTTCGTGCTGAGCGTCTACCTGCTGCCGATCCTGCCCGCCACGGCCGGGCGGGTGGCGCGCGAGCTCTTCGGCATCGAGCGGGACCTCCGTTTCGAAGATCACCGCCTGCGACCGGATCGCATCCAGCCGTTCAAGCACCTTCTCGCCCGCGTCGAGGAAAAGCAGATCGACGCGCTGTTCGACATTGCTTCAGTGCCGCAAGCGGATGCGCCGCAACGGCACGCCGAGCACCAGCAGCACGCCACCCGGGACGCCTCCATGGAAAGCCAGATCAACATCGACGAGTTCGGAAAAATCGACCTGCGCGTGGCGCGCATCGTCGATGCCGCACAGGTGGAGGGGGCGGACAAGCTGGTGCGCCTCACGCTCGACATCGGCAGCGAAACGCGGACCGTGTTTGCCGGGATCAAGTCCGCCTACGCGCCCGAATCGCTGATCGGGCGCCACACAGTGATGGTGGCCAATCTCGCGCCGCGCAAGATGCGCTTCGGCATCTCGGAAGGCATGGTACTCGCCGCGTCGGGCGAGGGCCCCGGGATCTTCCTGGTCGCGCCGGACGAAGGCGCGCTGCCGGGCATGCGCGTCAAGTAGTCGCGCTGCGCGGCGGGCCGCCGGGCCCGCGGCGTCGCTTACTGGCCGCCGCAGCTCGCCGGCATGGCCGTGTGCGGATAGCCGCGACACTTCCACGCCACCTTGCCGCCCGCAAGGCTCGGGGAGAGGGAGATCTCGATGGCGTTCTTTTCGTTCCAGCCGCGAATCTCGCCGTTCGGGGAGACTACCCATTTCAGGTCCCCGAACTTCGGATCGGCCTTCGCCGCCAGCTTGACGTCCTTGCCGGATCCGGCGAGGTCATTCGCCTTTTCCGCAGCCATCGCCACCTGCTGCTTCGCGGGTTCGGCCCCGCCGATCAGGCCTTGCGCCGCTTCCTTCGCCTCGGCACCCGCCATCTGAGGCAGCACCACGGCAACCGTAATGAATCCCGCGAGCGCGAGAATGGCTACGACGATCAGGACAGCACGCATTGGAGTCTTCCTCTTGTTGCCGCCGACACCGCAATCACCGCCCGCCCGTGCCGGCATTTCTGATTTCGGGGCACTTTACCATGGAGTCCCGTTGCCCTTCCAACCTCGCCGAGGCCAAGTCCAATGAATCCGGTATTCTCCGCCCACCTGCGAATCAGCGGCCGTGTACAAGGGGTCGGCTATCGTCAGGCCCTGCGCCGCCGGGCGCTCGAGGCGGGCGCCACGGGTTGGGTCAGGAATCGCAGCGATGGCACCGTCGAGGCGCGGATCGAAGGTTCCGAGACGGTCGTGCGCGTGCTCATCGAATGGGCGCGCGTCGGTCCGCCGGCGGCGCAGGTTGCGCGCGTCGAGGTCGAGACCTCGCGAGGCGACGGTCCGCGTGGCGCCGGGTTCGAGGCGCGCCCCACCGTCTAGCGTGCCGCCGGGTATCCGTGCCGTATACGGGCGCGGCGGTTGTTGCGCCGCAAAGGCGCCGGGCCAACACTTTGCGCAAGGCTTTCACTGCGAGGGAGCTCCGCCATGCCGACTTGCGCGTCCACCGCCGATTCCACCGCCTGGATCCTGCCGTGTCCCCCGATCCACTCCGCAAGCGCGTTGCAGCAGGCGTTCAGGCAGGGTTTCGAGAAAGTCCCGGCGGTCGACAGCCGCGGCCTTGACCGGGTCCTGCGCACCGATCCCGCACGCGACCAGATCGAGGTGCAGGCCCAGACCCCGTGGCGGTCCGTCGCGCAGGCGCTGCACCGGCAGGTGCCCGCACTCGCGAACGTCGTCGCGCGCGGCGTTCAACCCGATACGGTGGGCCATGACGTCGCGCGCAATGCGCCCGGCCCGGACGGACGGCCGGTCGTCGCATTGGTCGAGTCGCTGACGCTGGTCACGCCGGAAGGCGATCTGCGGCGCACCAGCCGCACCCTGAATGCGGAACTGTTCGCGCTCGCCGTCGGCGGAATGGGTTCGTTCGGGGCGCTCTACAGCGCCACCCTGTCCCTGTCGGCACTCGCGCGCGCCGCGGCTGCAGCACTCGAACCGGCCCGCCTCGAACTCGCGGCGCCGTCCCGGGGCGTGGGCCATCGCCTTTCGCTGTACCTGCCGCCGGACACCGTCGAAGCGTTCCTGACGGACGCGCGTGCGCAGGCGCTCGCCTGGCATATTCCGATCACGGGGGCCGAAGTGCGCCGCACGCTTGCGGAGCGCGAGACCGTGTTGTGCTGGGCGCGGCGCGAGTATGCGGAGATCACGCTCGCGCTGGGCTTTCCCGTGCGCATGGGAGGCGAGGTGCTGCGCACGCAGTTCTTCCGCCTGCTGGTGGACAGTGCGATCGGGCACGGCGGCATTTATGCCATCGCCTCCACGCCGGAGGCGTCCCGCAAGCAGGCGGACGCCTGCTACCCGTCCTTGCGCCGCGTGCTCGCCGAAAAGCTGCGTCACGACCCGCGCGACCGACTGCAGGCACCCTGGTACCGCCATCACCGCCAGCTGCTCGGCCTCTAGCAGCGCCCGAGGGGCGTCGCGTCAGGACTCCGTCGCGTAGACGACGCGCACGTTCTCGGGCGCGAGCCACTCGGCAAGGCGTTCGATCAGCGACCCCGCAGGGTGCACGCGCCAGCCGTCGCCGAGCGCGACGTCACAGGCCGCGCCCGCGTTCTCGTAGTGGATCACCACCGGGCAGCCGGCCTTGCCGTCCGCCCGGAACGGCTCGAGCAGATCGTGCAGTCGACGCGCGTCCGCGGTCCCGTTGAACGCGAGCCGCAGGCGCGCGGCGTAGCGCGCGCGCAGCGCGTCCAGGTCGAGCAGGTCCTCCGCGGTGACCCGCAGCCCGCCCGAAAAATTGTCGACCTGCGCCTTGCCCTGCACCACGAGCGGCGCATCCTCCTTGAGCTTGTCGCGGTGCGCGTCGAACAACTCGCTGAACACCGTGACTTCGACCTGCGCCGTGCCATCGTCAAGCAGCACCACCATCATCCGCCCACGCCGCGTCATCTGCACGCGCGCCGAGGACACCACGCCCGCCAGCCAGACGCGATGGTCGCTCGCCGCCAGGCGCGCCAGCGGCACCCGCGGGAATCCCTCGAGCGCCGGCGCATAGACGGAGAACAGGTGACCCGACAGGCAATAGCCGAGCGCAACCTTCTCCTCGGTGAGGGTCTGGCGCAGGTCCCAGGCGCGGGTCTCGACCAGGCCGAGGCTGTCCCCGGGCGCCGCCTCCACGTCGCCGAACAGGCTCACCTGCGAGGCCGCCCGCTCGTGCTGTTCGGCCGCGTCCATCGCGCGCCCGACGCTGGCGAGCAGCGCCGCGCGATTGCGGTCGATGCCGTCGAAAGCCCCGGCGCGCACCAGCGCCTCGACTGCGCGGCGGTTGACGACGCGCTTGTCCAGCCGGCGGCAGAAATCGAAGAGGTCGAGGAACGGCCCGTCCTTGCGCGCCTCGACGATCGACGCCACGGCCGATTCGCCCGAGCCGCGGATGGCCCCGAGTCCGTAACGCACCGTCTTCCCGTCCACCGGTTCGAAGCGATAGGCGGACGTATTGACGTCCGGCGGCAGCACCGTCAGCCCGTTGGCGACGCTGTCCTCGAACAGCGCGCGCACCTTGTCGGTGTCGTCCATCACCGCGGAGAAGTTCGCCGCCATGAAGGCCGCGGCGTGGTGCGTCTTCATGTACGCCGTCTGGTAGGCGAGCAGCGCGTAGGCGGCCGCGTGCGACTTGTTGAAGCCATACCCGGCGAACTTCTGCATCAGGTCGAAGAGCTGCGTCGCGCGCCCCTTCGAGAGCGCGTTCTTCTCGGCGCCGGCAACGAAGATGTCGCGCTGCGCGTCCATCTCGTCCTGGTTCTTCTTGCCCATCGCCCGGCGCAGCAGGTCGGCGCCGCCCAGGGTGTAGCCGCCGATCACCTGGGCGATCTGCATCACCTGTTCCTGGTAGACCATGATGCCGTAGGTCGGCGCGAGGATGGGCTCGAGCCGCGGGTCGAGGTACTCGACGCGCTCGCGCCCGTGCTTGCGCGCGATGAAATCCGGGATCAGGTCCATCGGGCCGGGGCGATACAGGGCCACCAGCGCGATGATGTCCTCGAAGCGGTCCGGCAGCGCGCGCCGGATCATGTCGCGCATGCCGCGCGATTCCAGCTGGAACACCGCGGTGGTGTTGCCCGCCGATAGCAGCGCATAGGTCGGCGCGTCGTCCAGCGGCAGGTTCGCGATCGAGAACGCCGCGTCGCCGAGCCGGCGCACATGGCGCTCGGCCCAGTCGAGGATGGTGAGCGTGGTCAGGCCGAGGAAGTCGAACTTCACCAGTCCGATCGCCTCGACATCGTCCTTGTCAAGCTGGGCGATGACGTTGGAGGTGCCCTCCGCGGCGTACAGCGGGCAGAAGTCGGTCAGCTTGCCCGGCGCGATCAGCACGCCGCCCGCGTGCATGCCGACGTTGCGTGTCATGCCCTCGAGCTTCTCGCCGAGCGCCAGGAGTTCCCTGACCTCGTCCTCCTTGCGTTCGCGCTCGGCCAGCATCGGCTCCATCTCGCGCGCATCCTGCAGCGTGATGGTGCGCCCCGGCTGGAACGGGATCAGCTTCGCGATCTGGTCGCAGAAGTTGTAGCCGAAATCGAGCACCCGGCCGGTGTCACGCACCACGGCGCGCGCGGCCATGGTGCCGAAGGTGGCGATCTGCGAGACGCTGTCCTCGCCGTAGCGCTGGCGCACGTACTGGATCACGCGGTCGCGCCCCTCCTGACAGAAGTCGATGTCGAAGTCGGGCATCGACACCCGCTCCGGGTTGAGGAAGCGCTCGAACAGCAGGTCGTAGCGCAGCGGGTCGAGATCGGTGATGCCCAGCGCGTAGGCCACCAGCGAGCCGGCGCCCGAACCGCGCCCCGGCCCCACCGGAACGCCGTTCTTCTTCGCCCAGTTGATGAAATCGGCAACGATCAGGAAGTACCCTTCGAAGCCCATCTGCAGGATGGTGCCGAGTTCGAACCCGAGCCGCGCCCGGTAGCGCGGCGCCTGTGCCTCGCGTGAGGCCGCCTCCGGATACAGCGTGGCGAGGCGGGCATCAAGCCCGGCGCCGGCCTGCAGCCGGAGGAACGACTCCAGGGTTTCACCATTCGGCGTCGGAAAATCCGGCAGGCGGCTGCGCCCGAGTTCGATCTCGATCGAGCAGCGACGCGCGATCTCCACGGCGTTCTCGAGCGCCTGCGGCAGGTCCGCGAAGCGCTCCGCCATCTCGTCCTGCGAGGTCATGTACTGCTCGGCGGTGAACAGTCGCGGACGCCGCTGGTCGCCCAGCACATAACCCTGCGAGATGCAGACGCGCGCCTCGTGCGCCTTGAAATCGTCGCGCTCGAGGAACTGCACCGGGTGCGTCGCCACCGCCGGCAGGCCGAGCGCACTCGCCAGCGCCACGGTGCGCGCGACCAGCATCTCGGCCTGCGGGTGGCCCGCGCGTTGCAGCTCGAGGTAGTAGCGGCCCGGGAACAGGCCCTGCCACACGCGCGCCAGCCGCTCGGCGACCGCGACGTTGTCCGCCATGAGCGCCTGGCCGACATCGCCCGCGGCGGCGCCGGATAGCGCGATCAGGCCTTCGGTGCCGCCTTCGTCGAACCACTCGCGGGCGATCTCGGCGCGACCGCGGTGCTGGTTGCGCAGCCACGCACGCGAGAGCAGGCCGCACAGGCGAAGATACCCCTCGCGCGAGGCGCACAGCAGCAGGATGCGGTGGGGCTTGTCCCGATCGGCGTCGTTCCGGACCCAGCAATCGGCGCCGATCAGCGGCTTGATCCCCGCCTTGCGCGCCGCGCGGTAGAACTTCACCATGCCGAACAGGTTGCCGGCGTCGGTGAGCGCGAGCGCAGGCATCCTGTCGGCCACCGCGCGCGCCACGGCGGCGTCGATGCGCACGATCCCGTCGGTCACCGAGTACTCGCTGTGCAGCCGGAGGTGGACGAAACGCGGCTCGGACATCGCGAAAAAATTCTACCACCCGCCTCCTTGCAGCCGGGTTCCGCGCGCCATCGCGGCGGGCATTCGCGGGAATCCGCTACGATGCCCGCTTTGCGCCACTCCGGATTCCCATGACGTCGCCGCAGGCAGTGCCGCCGCCGGTTGCCACGGCGCACGATGCCGTGGCGCTCCTCGCCCTGTTCGCCGGCGCCACCTGCATCGCGCTCTCGCCGATCTGGGTGCGGGTGTCCGAGGTCGGACCGACCGCGAGCGCGTTCTGGCGCGTGGCCCTCGCCGTGCCGGTGCTCTGGCTGCTGGTGCCGCTGGCGCGCGGACCTTCGGCGGCGGCGGGACAGGCCGTGCCCGTCCGACTCTATGCGATGGCCGGCGTCGCCTTCGCCGGCGACCTCGCCTTCTGGCACTGGTCTATCCAGTTCACCTCGGTGGCGAATTCCACGCTGCTGGCGAACCTCGCGCCGATCTTCGTCACGCTGGCGGCCTGGGTCCTGTGGCGGCAGCGACCGACCGGCGTGTTCCTCGCCGGGCTGGTCGCCGCGCTGCTCGGCGCCGGCCTGCTGGTGAGCACCAGCATCGAATTCTCGCCCACGGCGCTGGCGGGCGACGGGCTCGGCGTGATCACCGCCGTGTTCTACGCCTGGTACCTGCTGGTAGTGAAGGACATCCGCAACCGCGGTGCCGGCGTCCTGCGCCTGATGGCGATCAGCACCACGATCACCGCGATCCTGCTGCTACCCGTGGCGCTGGTCTCGGGCGAAGGGCTGCTGCCGGCGACCGCGCTGGGCTGGTGGAAACTCGCCGGACTTGCGCTCGTCTCGCATGCCGCGGGCCAGGGGCTGATCGCCTACGCGCTGGCCCACCTGCCTGCGGCCTTCTCCTCGGTCAGCCTGCTGGTCCAGCCGGTGATGGCGGCGGTCTTCGCCTGGCTGATCCTGGCCGAGCCGCTGGTCGCCCTGCAGGGCCTCGGCGGGCTGGTGGTGCTGGTGGGGATCTACGTCGCGCGGCGCGGGTCGCGCTAGCGCCGGCCGGGCGCCGAATCCACCCTTATAGTGACATATATGTTACTATAAGGCCTGCTGCCGCGTCAGTCGACGCGCGCGTCCGCGTCCTGCGGGCCGGTTTCGATGACGCCGATCTCGTACACCGTCTCGCCCGCGGCGCGCAGCACTTCGGCGGCGCGCTGCACCTCGCCGGCCGCCACGGCCAGCACCAGGCCGATCCCGCAGTTGAAGACGCGGTGCATCTCGTCCTCGGCCACGCCGCCTTCGCGCTGCAGCCAGTCGAACAGCGGCGGTCGCGGCCAGGCCGTGCCGTGGATCGCCGCGCGGGTGCCGGGCGGCAGCATGCGCGGCACGTTTCCGGTCAGGCCGCCGCCGGTGATGTGGGCAAGGCCCTTCACCGGCACGGCCTCGAGGAGTTGCAGCACCGGCTTGACGTAGATGCGCGTCGGCGCGAGCAGGACCTCGCCCAGCGGCCGGCCGTGAAAGTCCGCGTTCAGGTCGGGCCGCGCCCGCTCGAGGATGCGGCGCACCAGCGAGAATCCGTTGGAGTGCACGCCGCTCGAGGCAAGGCCGAGCAGGACGTCGCCCGGCACGATGTCACGCCCGCTGACGATGCGCGACTTCTCGACCACGCCGACGCAGAATCCGGCAAGGTCGTACTCGCCCTCGGGATACATCCCCGGCATCTCCGCGGTCTCGCCGCCGATCAGGGCGCAGCCGGCCTGCTCGCAGCCCTGCGCGATGCCCTTGATGACGTCGGCCGCCACGCCCGGTTCGAGCTTTCCGCAGGCAAAGTAGTCGAGGAAGAACAGCGGTTCCGCGCCCTGCACCAGCACGTCGTTCACGCTCATGGCGACCAGGTCGATGCCGACCGTGTCGTGGCGATCGAGCAGGAACGCAAGTTTCAGCTTGGTGCCGACGCCGTCGGTGCCGGACACCAGCACCGGCTGCCTGTACTTCGAGGGCAGCTCGCACAGGGCGCCGAAGCCGCCGATGCCGGCGAGCACCTCGGGGCGCATGGTGCGCCGCGCGAACGGCTTGATGGCGTCGACGAGCGCGTCGCCCGCGTCCATGTCGACGCCCGCATCACGGTAGGAAAGGCCGTTGGTCATCGCCTGTGCCAGGACGGCGCGAAAGCCGTCGCGATTTCGATGTTAGAGTGTTCCGTCCCCGCCGAATTCTACCCCGCCGATGCCGGCACCACTCTTCGCAAACACCCTGCTCTGGCCCTGGCTGGCGATCGCCGCCATCGTCTTCGGCCTGCTCTGGCTGCTCTCGCCGATCCTCGCGCCGTTCCTGTTCGCGGCGATCCTCGCCTACATCCTCGACCCGCTGGTCGAGCGCCTGACGCGGCGCCGTATCCCGCGCACGCTCGCGGTGATCCTCGTCCTGCTCATGGTGGTGGCGCTGGTGGTGGCGCTCGCGCTGGTGGTGCTGCCGCTCTTCTACAAGGAACTGCGCCTGCTGGGCGAGAAACTGCCCGCCTTCCTCGCCTGGCTGAACGAGCACGCCGCGCCCTGGCTGAAGGCGAAGTTCGAGGTCGATTTCCAGCTCGACATCGCCACGGTACGCGAACTGGCCGGCAACGTCCTGTCGGTGAACCAGGACCTCGCCGCGCAGCTGCTCGGCTCGCTCAAGGTCGGCGGACTGGCGCTGGTGGGCGTTATCGTCACGACCATGCTCGTGCCGGTGGTGCTGTTTTACCTGCTGCGCGACTGGAACGTGCTGCTGGGACGCGTCGACGGCTTGCTGCCGCGCCACCTGCACGCCCGCGCGGTGAAGATCGTGCGCGAGATCGATGCCGTGCTGGCGGAGTTCCTGCGCGGCCAGATGCTGGTGATCCTGGTCATGACCGTGTTCTATGTCTGCGCGCTGTGGCTTGCGCAGCTGCAGTTTGCGCTTCCGATCGGCATCATCACCGGCGTCCTGGTCTTCATCCCGTATATCGGCGCGCTGACCGGCTTCGTGCTGGGGACCATCGCCGCCCTGATGCAGTTCGATTCGCTCACCGGCGTGGCGTGGGTCTGGCTCGCCTTCGGCATCGGCCAGGCGCTCGAGGGCTCCGTGGTCACGCCCTGGCTGGTGGGCGACCGCATCGGCCTGCACCCGGTCGCGGTGATCTTCGCCCTGCTCGCCTTCGGCCAGATCTTCGGCTTCTTCGGCGTGCTGCTCGCCCTGCCGGCGAGCGCGGCGCTCCTCGTCGGCCTGCGCCACCTGCGCAGCGCCTACCTCGGCAGCGCCCTGTACGGCCCGCCGCCGGACGCGCGCTGATGCAGCAGTTGCCGCTCGAAATCAGCGCCGCACCCGAGCCGACGCTGGAGAACTTCATCGCCGGCGCGAACACCGAAGCCCTGGCACGGCTCGCGGAAATGGCCGCCGGCCTCGCCCGCGAGACCTTCCTCTACCTCTGGGGCGGTGCCGGCTCGGGCCGGACACACCTGCTGCGCGCCGCCGCCGCCGCCGCCCGCGGCCTCTACCGCGCGCCCGGCGAGCCCCTGCCGGAAGCGCCCCCGACGCTGCTTGCGCTCGACGATGTCGATCGCCTGGATGCCGCGGGACAGCACGCCGCGTTCAATGCGGCCAACGCGGCGCGCGAGTCCGGACGCATCGTGGTGGCCGCGGGCAACGCGCCCCCGGCGCAACTCACCCTGCGCGAGGACCTGCGAACCCGGCTCGGCTGGGGGCTGGTGTACCGCCTCCACCCGCTCGATGACGAGGCCAAGACCGCATGGCTGCGCGACGAGGCGGCGCGCCGCGGGCTGCGCCTGGGCGATGGCGTCACCGGCTACCTGCTGACCCGGTTGCCGCGCGGGCTCGATTCGCTCGCGGCCGTGGTGGCGCTGCTCGATCGGCACTCGCTCGCCCGGCAGCGGCAGGTGACGCTACCGCTGGTGCGCGAGGCGCTGCAGACCCTGGAGGAACGCGCACGGTGAAGCTGGCCCTGTTCGACCTCGACAACACCCTGCTCGCCGGCGACAGCGACTACGAGTGGGGGCAGTTCCTGATCGACCGCGGGGTGCTCGACCGCGACGCATACGAGGCGCAGAACGCCGCGTACTTCGAGCAGTACAAGGCCGGGACGCTCGACATTCACGAGTACCTCGGCTTCGCGCTGCGGCCGCTCGCCGCGCACGAACCCGAGGACCTGGCCCGCTGGCACGCGGCCTTCATGGCCGAGCGCATCGTGCCGATGATCGGCGCGCCCGCGCGCGCGCTGGTGCGCCGCCACCTCGATGCAGGCGACCTGTGCGCGATCGTCACCGCGACCAACAGTTTCGTCACCGCGCCGATCGCGCGCGCGTTCGGCGTCCCGCACCTGGTGGCGACCGACCCCGAGACGCGCGACGGCAGGTTCACCGGCGCCGTGTCCGGCCTGCCCTGCTTTCGCGAAGGCAAGATCGCGCGGGTCGAGGCCTGGCTGGCCGGGCAGGGACACCGCCTCGAGGCCTTCGCCGAGAGCCGTTTCTACAGCGATTCGCAGAACGACCTGCCGCTGATGGCGCGCGTCTCGCACCCCGTGGCCGTCGATCCGGACCCGGTGCTGGCGGCCGAGGCGGCCCGCCGGGGCTGGCCCATCCTCTCCTTGCGCTAGAATTCGCCCGCTTCATGATCAAGCGCTTTATCCGCCGCGTCTTTGGACTCGATTCGGACGCCCCCATCCGCGTCCCGAAATCGAAGCACGGGCTTGCGCGCGAGGCGCTCAGCCCCGGCGCCCTGAAGACCTGCGAGGGCCTGCGCGACGGCGGCTTCTCCGCATATGTGGTCGGCGGCGCGGTGCGCGACCTGATGCTCGGCATCGTGCCCAAGGACTTCGATGTCGCCACGGACGCGTCCCCCGAGGAGATCAAGCCCCTGTTTCGCCGCGCCCTCATCATCGGCCGGCGCTTTCGCCTGGTGCATGTCGTGGTCGGACGCGAGACTGTGGAGACCTCGACCTTCCGCGCCGCGGAGGGCGACGCCGGCGCGGGCGCCCATCCCGGGCGCGTGCAGAACGAGGCGGGGCGGGTGCTGCGCGACAACGTGTTCGGCTCGCAGGCCGAGGATGCGCGGCGGCGCGATTTCACCGTCAACGCGCTCTACTACGACCCGGCCACCGAGGAGATCATCGATTATCACGGCGGCCTCGCGGACCTGAAGAAGCGCACCCTGCGCGTCATCGGCGACCCCGAGACGCGCTATCGCGAGGATCCGGTGCGCATGCTGCGCGCCGTGCGCCTCGCGGCCAAGCTTGGCCTGACGATCGAATCCGGCACGCGCGCCCCGATCCGGCGCCTCGCCACCCTGATCGACGCCGTGCCGCCGGCGCGCCTGTTCGACGAGATGCTCAAGCTGCTCCTGTCCGGGCACGCCAGCGCCTGCCTGCGCCAGCTGCGCAGCGAAGGCCTGCACAAGGGCCTGCTGCCGCTGCTCGACGTGATCCTCGACCAGCCCCTCGGCGAGCGCTTCGTCACCCTCGCGCTCGCGCAGACCGATGAACGCGTGCTCACCGACCGCCCGGTGTCGCCCGCCTTCCTCTTTGCGGCCCTGCTCTGGCATGAGGTGCTCGCCGCATGGCGCGCCCGCGAGAAGCGCGGGGAGCGCTCCGCGGCAGCGCTGGAGGCGGCGATGGACGAGGTCCTCGAACTGCAATGCAAGAAGCTCGCCATCACCCGCCGCCTCACGGCAACCATGCGCGAAGTCTGGGCCCTGCAGCCGCGTTTCGAGATCCGCTCCGGCGTGCGCGCCCAGCGCCTGCTCGAGTCGCCGCGCTTTCGCATGGCCTACGACTTCCTCGCGCTGCGCGCGGCGAGCGGCGAAGTGCCGGCGGAGATCGAGACCTGGTGGCGCGCGTTCCAGAGTGCCGACGAGGAATCGCGTCGCGCCATGCTGCTGCCGGAGGGCGGTCCCGCGAAAAAGCGGCGGCGGCGACGGCGCAAGAGCGCACCCGCGGGCGAGCCGCCCGAGACGACGTGAACCACACCGCCTGGGTCGGTCTCGGCTCCAACCTCGACGGACCCGGCGCTCAGGTGCGCACGGCACTGGATGAACTGGCCGCCCTGCCGGAGACGCGCCTGGAAGCCGCATCGCCCCTGTTTTTCAGCGCGCCGCAGGGCGGCCCCCCGCAGCCCGTGTACGTGAACGCCGTGGCGCGATTGCGCACCGCCCTCTCGCCGGGCGCGCTGCTCGAAGCCCTGCTTGCGATCGAAGCGCGCCACGGACGCAGGCGCACCGAGCGCAACGCCCCCCGGACGCTGGATCTCGACCTGCTGCTCTATGATGCCGAGCGCATCGACACGCCCGCGCTCACGCTGCCGCATCCCCGCATGCATGTGCGGCGCTTCGTGCTCGAACCGCTGCTTGCGATCGACCCGGAGGCCGAGATCCCGGGGCTCGGCCCGGTGGCGCGGATCGCCGCTGCCTGCGAAGATCCGCCGCTCACCCGCGTCGCGTGACGGACCGCCACCGCTACATTGTCGTGGAGGGGCCGATCGGCGCGGGCAAGACCAGCCTCGCGCGGCGGCTCGGGGCGCGCCTCGGCGCCGACCTGCTGCTCGAAGAGCCTGCGGAGAACCCTTTCCTCACGCGCTTCTACGAGGACATGTCGCGCTACGCGCTGCAGACGCAGCTTTTCTTCCTCTTCCAGCGGGTCCGGCAACTCGAGCCGCTCGCCCAGCGCGAACTCTTCAGCCGGCCGACGGTGGCCGATTTCCTGCTGGACAAGGACCCGCTGTTCGCCAGCCTGACGCTGTCGGCCGACGAACTCGCGCTCTACCAGCGCATCTACGAGGCCCTGCGCCCGCAGGCGCCGGCGCCCGACCTGGTGATCTACCTGCAGGCGGATCCGGCCACGCTGTTCGAGCGGGTGCGCCGCCGCGCCGCGCGCTTCGAGCGCGCCATCAGCGAGGACTACCTTGCGGTGCTTGCCGATCGCTACACGCGGTTCTTCTATCACTACAGCGCCGCACCGGTGCTGATCGTGAACTCGGAAAACCTGAACTTCGTCGAGCGGGCGTCGGACTTCGAGCTGCTGGTCGAGCGCGTCGGCGCCATGAAGGGCAGCCGCGAATACTTCAACCTGGGCTAGGCGCTTCGCGCGCGAGGCCGCGGGCGCGGCTCAACCCGGATAGGGGTCGAAGGTGATCGCCTCGACCGGACACCCCATGGCGGCGGCGAGCTTGTCCATCGATTCATCGGTCAGGGCCACGGCCTGGAAATCCGCCTCGCCGCCCTTGGATGCGATGAACGCCTTGGCTGCCGCTTCGTCGTTCCAGGTCACGACCGGATCCGGTGAAACGCCGGCGACCTGCCGGCAGATCGGGAAGCCTTCTGACTTGTAAACGATCGCGTACATTGATTGCGCCCCCTGATCGCGAAGGGCCCAGGATGTGCCGGGCACCGGTGTTGATCATCGAACCGTGGTGAATCTTACACCTCCGAGGCCGACGCGGTCGCGACGCCGCCGCCTCCGGGGCCGGCGTGGTCAGAACCCGGCGACCGCGCCGTCGCTGCGCGGGTCGGAGGCCCCTTCGAGCGCGCCATCCGGGTGCCGCACCAGCGCGCCGGCATGCCCCATCGTCTCTTCGAAGGCCCCCAGCACCTCGAGTTCGTGCCCGCGCGCGCGCAGCGCGTCGATCACCGCTTGCGGAAAGCGCGATTCGAGCTTCAGCGATTCCGACATCGACCCCCAGGTCCGACCCAGCAGCCAGCGCGGCGCGGTGATCGCCTGTTGCAGCGGCTGGCCGAAGAGCGCGTAGCGGCTGAAGACGGCCGCCTGCGTCTGGGGCTGGCCGTCGCCGCCCATCGTGCCGTAGACCATCAGGCGCCCGTCGTCGAACCGGGCAAGCGCCGGATTCAGGGTGTGAAACGGCTTCATCCCGGGCGCGAGCGCGTTCAGGTGATTCGGGTCGAGCGAGAAGCTGCTGCCGCGATTCTGCCAGTTGACGTGGCTACCGGGCAGCACGACGCCGGAGCCGAACTCGTGATAGATGCTCTGGATGAAGCTCGCGGCGCGACCCCCGGCATCGATCACGCCCATCCAGATCGTGCCGCCCGGGTCCGAGCGTTGCCCCCACGGCAGGGCCCGTTCCATGTCGACGGCCGCGGCAAGCGCGTCGAGCCGCGCGGACGCGAGCAGGTCCTGCGCCGCCACCGGCATGCGCGAAGGATCGCTCAGGTACCTGTTGCGGATTTCCAGGAAGGCCTGCTTGGTCGACTCCACGAGCGCGTGGACATGGTCGACGCCGTCCGCCGGCATGCCTGCGAGGCCGAGTCGCTCGGCGATGCCGAGGATGGCGAGCGACACCACCCCCTGCGTCGGCGGCTGCATGTTGTAGAGGCGCCCGACCCGATGCCGGAGCTCGAGTGCAGGAACGATGCGCGCCGAGTACTGTCGCAGATCCTCCACCGCCAGCGGACTGCCTGCCGCCTTCAGGTCGGCCGCCATGGCGTGCGCAAGCTCGCCGCGATAGAAATCGTCCAGGCCGGACTGCGACAACCGCCGCAACGTGGCCGCCAGCACCGGTTGCGCGAAAAGCGCGCCGGTCACCGGCACCTTGCCACCGGGCAGGAAGCGCTGCGCGAACCCCGGCACCGCTTCGAGTTCGGCGCGCTTCGCGCGGGTGTTGTTCTCCTGGCTTGCCGTGACCGGCACACCAGCTTCCGCGAAGTGGATCGCATCCTCGAGCAGGCGCGACAGCGGCAGTCGACCGCCCCAACGGGCCCGGCTGGTCTCGAGCGCCAGCGCCCAGCCGCTGACGGTGCCCGCAACCGTGTTGGCCGCGAGCGGACCGCGTGTCGGGATGGCGTCCAGCCCCTTCGCCCTGTACCACGCAACATTCGCCGCGCCCGCAGCCGGTCCGCAGGCATCGATCGCGAACGGCGCCGCATCCGGCGCGGCGAGCACCCAGAATGCATCGCCACCGATGCCGTTCATGTGCGGGTACACCACGGCCACCGTCGCCGCGGCGGCAACCATGGCTTCGATGGCATTGCCGCCCTCGCGCAGGATGGCGGCGGCGGATTGCGCCGCGAGTCCGTGGGGCGCCACCGCAATTGCGCGTCTTGCATAACTGGTCTGCAGCATCACTGCCTCCGCGAAAGGAGCGCATGTTCGCCCGACCTGCGCGCCGCTGCAAGCCGCCGGGACTACAATGCCCGCATCGTTACGAGCGGCGCACGGCACGCATTCATGGCATCCCGGCCACCCGACGAAAGATTCTTTGTCTCGGAGGTGTTCCGCGACGACGCCCGTGCGCCGAAACGGCGCGTGTCGCCGGGCACGGTAACCGAACCCGCGCGCGAAGTCCCCGTGCATGCGCGTTGCGACGTGCTCGTGGTCGGGGGCGGCCCCTCGGGCACCGCCGCGGCGGCGAGCGCCGCGCGCCTGGGCGCCGACGTGATCCTCCTCGAGCGCCACAACCACCTCGGCGGGCTGTCGACCGGCGGGCTGGTGATCTGGATTGATCGCATGACCGACTGGGACGGACAACCGGTGATCCGCGGGTTCGCCGAGGAACTGCTCGGTCGCCTGCCACCGGAGGCCATCGCCGGCCCGCCGCGCGAAGCCTGGGGCACGCGCGCGCCACGGCGCGCCGCGTGGTGGGCGGCACGCACCAGCGCCTTTCACGGCGTGGTGACCTGGTCGCCCACCGTGGACCCCGAGCACCTCAAGCTGGCCTCGCAGCGCATCCTGCTCGAGCACGGCGTGCGCCTCGTGTACCACGCCTGGGCGGCCGCGCCGTGGATGGAAGACGGCATCGTGCGCGGCGCGGTGTTCGAGAGCAAGCAGGGACGGCGCGCCGTGCTTGCGCGCGTCGTCGTCGATGCCACCGGCGATGGCGACCTGTTTGCCGCCGCCGGGGCCGCCTTCGACTCGGACATCGAGCAGGACGACATTCACCACTGCATGAATACCTCGTGGCTGTTCGGCGGCGTGGACATGGCGCGCTGGCTCGAGTTCAGGGCCGCCACCCCACAGCAGTACTCGGCCTTCATGCAGCGCGGCCGGGAAGCGATGCGATTTTTCGACAAGCCGTTCGTTTCGTGGCGCAACGACATTGCCCTCTTCATGGGGCCGCGACAGGCCGGCTATTCGGCCCTGGACGTGGACGACCTGACCGCAGTGGAAGTGCGATCTCATGAATTGATGGCGGCCCACCTGGACTTCTACCGAAGCCACGCGCCCGGGTTCGAAGCCGCCCACCTGCTGCTGTCGGCACCCCAACTCGGCGTGCGCCACAGCCGGCGGCTGGTCGGCAGGGCCCGCGTCACCCGTGGCCAATGGGCCGGCGGCGAGGTGCTGCCCGACGAAATCGGCGTCACGCCCTCGCTCTCGCCGAAGTTCCCGAATCTCTCGATTCCCTACGGCTGCCTGGTGCCGGAGGCCCTCGAGGGCCTGCTGGCCTGCGGACGCCATGTGTCCTGCGACGCGACCTCGCACAGCTTCCTGCGCGAAATCCCGCAGTGCTGGGTCACCGGGCAGGCGGCCGGCACGGCGGCCGCGCTGGCCGTCGCGGCCGGCGTCACACCGCGCGCGCTCAAAGTTCAGGCCCTGCAGCAGGCGCTCCAGTCGCAGGGCGCATACCTGCGCCCGCTCGCGACAACCGGGAAAATGGCGGCTCCGATCCCGTCCTGAGATCGTTTCTCCGGCGCAACACGTGCCGGGGCATTTCGCCCCACCCCCCCTCTGAGGCGTGCATCTCCTGCCTTGCCAGGCGGTATATTGGCCGCACGGGACACTGGGGCCGACAGAGCCCCGGGTCCGGCGATGCGAACGGCGCCCCTATTCCGGGGTCTTGTGTCATTGAAGGGATGAGGAGCAAACCATGAGCAACATGATCGACGCGCAAGGCCTGCGGGTGCCGTATGGCAAGGCCAACAGTCAGTACCAGACCGAGTATGAGCCGGCCACCGGCGCCATCTGGGGGTACTTCAATCCGAAGGGAAACAGCTGTTTCAGCCTGGGCTTGCTGAAGGACATCCGGGCGCACGACGGCAAGCTCGCCGACGACAATGGCCAGGTGGAGATCGGCGGCGTGCAGACCCGTGCCAACTATTACGTGGTCGGTTCGCGCGTGCCCCGCGTGTTCAACCTGGGGGGCGACCTTGCGCTGTTCGTCCTGCTCATCAAGTCGCGGGACCGCGATGCGCTCGCGCACTATGCGCGCCTGTGCATCGACAACATGTACAGCCGCATTCGCAACTACTTCTCGCCCTCCATGATCACCATCTCGATGGTGCAGGGTGACGCGCTCGGCGGCGGGCTCGAGTGCGCCCTGTCCTCGGACGTGGTCGTCGCCGAGGAAAGCGCCCAGCTCGGACTGCCCGAGATCCTGTTCAACCTGTTCCCGGGCATGGGTGCCTACAGCCTGCTCGCCCGGCGCATCGGCATGCGCGCCGCGGAGGCGTTCATCCTGTCGGGGCGGATCCTCCCGGCACGCGAACTGCACGAGATGGGCATCATCGACGTCGTCGCGCCGGACGGCCAGGCCGAGGCGACGGTGCGCGACTGGATCGCCAGGCACCATCGCCGGCGTAATGGCCTGCAGGCGGTGCTTCGGGCGCGACAACTGGTGCATCCGATCCAGCGCGAGGAACTCGACGCGATCACCGATGTCTGGGTGAACGCGGCGCTTCGACTGGAGGACAAGGACCTCAAGATGATGGGCCGGATCGTGCGCTCGCAGATGCGGCGCATGGAATCGGGCGAGCCGACCGACGTCTCGGCCGAGGTCCTCGAGGAAGAACGGCTGGTCGCTTCGGCCTGAGATTCGACCCGACAGGCATCGGGCTCTCCGCGGCGGCCGCGCCGGCCGCCGCGGGACTCACGCGCTCAGGATCGGTCCGCCTTCGCGGTACAGCTGACCGAACTGGTAGAAGTTGACCCGCGTCGACTCGATGATCGCCTGCTGCGCGGCGGGTTCCTCGATCGTCTTCACCAGCACGTTGAGTTTCGCCATGTGCTCGGCATCCATCGTCGCGTGCGAGGTCAGGAAGCGGAAGCCGCCGCCATCGACATTCCGGCCGATGGCGCGGGCGATCGAATCGGCGACCCGACCGCCGTAGACGGACGCAATCACCTCCAGCGTGTAGAGCATGCCAAGCACTGAGCAGGGGTGCTTGCGGTCGGCGCCATGGTAGTTCCAGGCGATCATGGCCTGCGTGGCCGCGCTCGGCGGCTCGCCTTTCGCGCGCGCGACATCGCCGCCGACGGCCGCGATGTCCTCAAGTACCCACAGCTCGTGCCCCTTCTCCTCCTCGATGCGCTCGTACAACTCATAGCGCACCTCGCGGAAATCGTCGCCCAGGCGCGACGCGGCGGCGGCCATGATCGGGCAGAAATTCCACACGATGTGGTAGAGGTCGTGCAGGAAGGCCTGGTACTCGGCGAGGTTCAGCCCGTGATTGACCATCGCATGGACCTTCGGAATCGCTTCCAGGTCGCGACGGTTGGCATCGGTGGACTCGAGCAGCGTGATGAAGAAGGACATGCGGCGGGACCCGTGGGCAGTGCAGGCATTCAGGGGCTGCGATTGTAGCGCAGCAGGTGCCGGGCCTGCCGCAAAAACCAGCCCTCGGCGCTCAGCCCGCGGAGCGCCGGCGCTCTGCCAGATACCGCTCGAGTTCGTTGCGCGCCGCGCTCAGTTCCTGACCGAGCAGGCGCACCAGCGCGGTTCCCTGCCCGCGCAGTTCCGTGTCCGACAGCCGGCCCAGGCTGGTGCACAGGCGCGTCAGCCGGTCCGTCCCCATGCTGGCGGACGATCCCTTCATCGCGTGCAGGTGCGCGCGGAACTCCTTGAACCCCCGGGCGGCCACGGCCGCTTCCATCTTGGCGACCAGCTCGGCGTTGTCGGCCAGGTACACGCCGATCAGCTTCTCGACGAACACCGCCGAGGACCCGAGTTCCTCGAGGTGGGACAGGGTCTCCAGGTTGACCGCCGGCACGGTCGCATCGCTGTCGGCACGCGCAGGCCGGGGAGCCTCAACTGGTGCCCCCTGGCGCTGCGGTTCCGTGGGGCGCGCCTCGACGATCCGGTGAATCTCGTCGAGCAGGCGGATGGCTTCCACCGGCTTTCCCAGAAAGCCGTCGGCACCGGCTTCGAGGCACTCGCGGCGGCCTTCGGGCGTGACATCTGCGGAAACGATCAATGCGGGAATGCGCTCGCTCGCGCTCTGCATGGCACGCAGGGCGCGCACCACCTCGATTCCGCCCAGCCCCGGCATGTTCCGGTCCAGGAGCAGGAGATCGAAGGGCTCGCGCTCGACCGCGTCCAGCGCCTGCTCGCCATCGGCCACCTGCACTACCACGTGCCCGGCGCGCTCGAGAATTCGCCCGAGGACTTCGCGGTTGGTCGGGTTGTCGTCCGCGACCAGCAAGCGGAACTTGCGTACCGAACCGCCCTGGCGCGCGTAATCCTGAAGGCGAATGACGCCTTCGCGCACGTCGTCGCGTGCGCTGACCGTGTGCAGGACATTGAACAGCTGGCGCTTGTCGAAGGGCAGCTCCAGCACCGTGGTGAACCCCGCCGACAGGGCATCGAAGCGCGCGATTCCGCCCTCGACCGGCGTGGCGAGCACCAGCGGCGGCGCCGGATCCGGCGCGCCGTGGCGGAACCGCATGCCGCGATCGATCTGGCCGTCGACCGCATGGATCAGCGCGCTGTGGTACGGCTTCGCCCGGCTGATCTCCGCCACCAGGCGCGCGACGCCCTCTTCCACGGTGCCGACCGCGACCGGTACCGCGCCCCAGCCGGTGAGCGCCTGTTCGACGGCCTGGCGGTGCGCCTCCGGGAAGCCGACCAGCAGGATGCGCGCGCCGGCGAGCTCGCCCGTGCGGGCACCGGGCTGCTCGGGCTGCTTGTCGAGCGGCACCTCGAACCAGAACGTGCTGCCCAGGCCGAGCGCGCTTTCCAGGCCGATGCGCCCGCCCATCAGTTCGACCAGCTGCTTCGCGATGGTGGTGCCCAGGCCGGTGCCGCCGAAACGCCGGGTCGTCGACTGCTCGCCCTGCGTGAAGCTCTCGAAAATGCGCTCCTGGGCTTCGGGCGTGATGCCCAGGCCCGTATCCCGCACCGAGAACTTGAGCCGGACGCCGCTGCCGCTTTCCTCCTGCGCGGTCACATGCACCGTGACGCTGCCGCGCTCGGTGAACTTCACGGCGTTGCCGGCCAGGTTGATCAGCACCTGCCGCAGGTAATGCGGGTCGCCGCGGACCGCGGGCGGCACCTCCGGCATGATCGACACCACGAATTCCACGCCCTTCGCCGCCGCCTGCGCAGCGAGGATCCGGCAGGTGCTGTTGACCAGCGCGTGCAGGTCGAACTCGGCGCGCTCCAGCGTCAGCTTGCCGGCCTCGATCTTCGAGAAATCGAGCACGTCCTCGACCAGGGCGACCATCACGTGCGAGGCCCCGCGCAGCGTCTGCAGCATGTCGGCCTGCTCGCGGTTGAGCGAGGTGTCGCGCATCAGGTCCGCCATGCCGATGATCGCGTTCAGCGGCGTGCGCAACTCGTGGCTCACCACCGAAATGAAGCGGCGCTTGGCCTGGTTGGCCGCCTCGGCCCGCGCCAGCGCCTCGAACATGCGCTTCACCAGGCTCAGGACGTAGACGTCCAGCGCCACCATCAGCCCCATCATGCCGATGCCGACGCCGAGGTAGGCCTGCCAGAACTCGTTCTCCAGCAGGACGGCACTGAAGCCGCCCACGCTCAGGGCGATGCACAGCAGCAGGTAGGGCGGACCGAAGCGAAAGCCGTTGGCCAGGGTCACCCAGACGTAGACGAGGAACAACGGCAGTCCGTGGGCGCCCGAGAGCGCCATGAAGTACGTCACCGTGCCGATGTCGACCAGCGCGGCGAACACGCGCCGCGCGGGCGACTCGCCGGGTTGCAGCAGGATGCCGACGAAGATGGCCGCCGAGAACGCGAGGTACGCGAGCATCCCGGCGAGGTAGCGATGGCTCGGATCGAACTCGCCGCCCGCGACCGTCCAGGCCTCCGGCAGGAGGTAGAGGAACAGCACCGTGCCGGCCGCCAGCCTGACCAGCGCCTGCTCGTGCTCGGTATCCGGGCGCGCCGACAAGCGCGAGCGCACCCAGGAGAACCAGCCGAATCCCGTGACTTGCATCAAAGCGTTCCTTTCCCCGGCGCACCGTCGCGCCATTCGATCTGGATGGATTGCACGTCCTCGCGCTGGTCGATGAAGGCGTCGACCAGGCGCGGGTCGAACTGGCGCCCGCGCTGCGCGCGCAGGTAGCCGATGGCGTCTTCGGTGGACCAGGCGCGCCGGTAGGGGCGGTCCGTGGTCAGCACGTCGTAGACCTCGGCCACCGACGCGATGCGCGCGGCGAGCGCGATCTTCTCGCCGCCGATGCGCGCGGGGTAGCCCTCGCCGTCATAGCGCTCGTGGTGTTCCAGCGCAATGGTTGCCGCAAGCCGCAGCGTGCGCGACCGGGCATCCTTGAGCAGGGCATGGCCCTGTACGCAGTGCTCGCGCATCAGCGACTGCTCGGCCGGGTCCAGCGCGCCCGGCTTGCCAAGGAGCGCCGTGGGAAGGCCGATCTTGCCGAAATCGTGCAGCGGCGCCGCCCATTCGATGGACTCGGCCTCATCCCGGTCGAGACCGACGGCCTCGGCAAGCAATCTCGCGTAGCGCGCGACCCGTTCGACGTGGTTTCCCGCGCCCGCGTCGGCGTGCTCGCCTGCGCGCGCCAGCCGGAGCAGCGCTTCGCGCTCCCGACCGCGCACTTCGCGCGTCGCATCGGCGATCATCGCCTCGAGCAATCGCCCGCGGTCCTCCAGGATCAGCTGCTGGCGCCGCATGGCGAGCAGGTTGCGGCAGCGCGCGAGGCACTCGCGCGCATCGATCGGCTTGGCCAGAAAATCCGTGATCCCCGCGTCGAGCGCGGCGTAGCGCACGCGGCGGTCGTCATGCACCGTCACCATCACGATCGGGACATGGTCATAGCCGGGCAGCGCGCGCACGCGCCGCGCGAACTCGATGCCGTCCATTTCGGGCATCGCGTAGTCGACCAAGACAAGGTCCGCGACATGCCGGGTGGCCCAGACCACCGCGTCCACCGGCCGCTCGAACACCTGCGCGACCACATGCTCGTCGATGCCACGCACCACCTGCTCGAGGATCGCGCGGCCCGTGGACTGGTCGTCGACGACGATCACGGTCGAGCGCGCCGCAGAAGGCAGGTACCTCACTTGCGCGCGCATCGTCCGGTGCTCCGTTGCGTTATCCGCAGTCAAATCCAGCCTACGCCGCGCCCTCCTGCCTGTCCACAGGGGCGCAGCCAGGGTGCGGGTATCGGACACAGCGCTTGCACATTCTGACGCTTGCCCGCGAATCTTCAGGTGGTGCCGGAAGAGAGACTCGAACTCTCATGACCTTGCGATCGGCGGATTTTGAGTCCGCTGCGTCTACCGATTCCGCCATTCCGGCGCGATTGCCTCGCGGGCCCGGCGAAACCGCCTTCCGGCAGCCCGCCTGTGCGGGTCACCCCGGAAAGCCTATCGGCACGGGAAGCGGATTCTATAATGCCGCGCCATGCGCGTATCGGACTTCGACTATGCGCTGCCCGAGGAACTCATCGCCCAGCACCCGGATCCGGCGCGTTCCGGGGCGCGGATGCTGCACCTCGACGCGGCGCGCGGCACGCTCGAGGATCGGCGCATCGTCGATCTTCCGGCGTGCCTCGCCCCGCACGACCTGCTGGTCGTCAACGACACCCGGGTGATCAAGGCGCGTCTCGCGGGCAGCAAGGCGAGCGGCGGACGGGTCGAGTTGTTCGTCGAGCGCATCGAATCGGACGAGGAAGCGCTCTGCCTGATGCGGGTCAGCCACCCGCCGAAACCCGGAAGTCTGCTGGAACTGGACGGCGGCGTGCAGGCCGAGGTGCGGGCGCGCGAAGGCGAACGCTGGCGCATCGGCTTCCCGGGCCAGTCCGTCTCCGGCGTGCTCGAGCGCATCGGCAGCGTGCCCCTGCCGCCCTATATCCAGCGTCCCGCGGGCGCGGAGGACGAGGCGCGCTACCAGACCGTGTTCGCCGCGCGGCCCGGGGCGGTCGCCGCGCCGACCGCCGGCCTGCACTTCGACGCCGCGCTGCTCGCGCGCATCGGCGCGCGCGTCGCACGGGTCACCCTGCACGTGGGCTTCGGCACCTTCGGGCCGGTGCGCAGCGACACCGTGGAGGCGCACCGCATGCATTCGGAGCGCTACGCGGTGCCGCAGGAAACGGTCGATGCCATCGCGCGGGCGCGCGCGGCCGGCGGGCGCGTGCTCGCCGTCGGCACCACGGCGCTGCGCGCGCTCGAATCGGCGGCGGCCGAGGGTAGCCTGCGGGCCTGCGAAGGCGAAACCGACCTGTTCGTCTACCCCGGCTTCCGCTTCCGCGTGGTCGACCGGCTGCTCACCAACTTTCACCTGCCGCGCTCGAGCCTGCTGATGCTGGTGTCGGCCTTCGCCGGCGCGCAGGCGATCCGGCGCGCCTACGCGCACGCGATCGCCGCGCGCTACCGCTTCTTCTCCTACGGCGACGCAATGCTGATCGAGCGGGCGGCGGCATGAGGGCCGCCTCGACGCACGCGGGGGCGCCGCGCGCCACGGCGATGGTGATAGTGTGTGCCCGGTCGAAGGATTCCGTGACGATGCATCACCAGACCGAGGGGGACTCCCCATGTCCGCCGTGCCCGAACTGAAGCGCTTTCCCATGCCGCCCGGCGAGATCGGCGGTCCTTCTGCCTGGACCGGACCCGGGCTGGCATCCGACGTCCGCTGGATTCGCCCCTTCGCCGATGCGGAACTCGCGGAGATCGATGCGGCCATGCGCTCGGTGCTCGAGCGCGGGATCGGGATCCCCCGGATCACGAAGGACGACTTTCCGCTCCCGCAACTCGGTCCCCGCCTGGAGGCGCTGCGCGCCGAGCTGCTGGAAGGGCGCGGATTCGTGCTGCTGCGCGGCCTGCCGGTCGAGCGGTACACGATCGAGGAATCGGCGGTCGCCTACTACGGCCTCGGCATGCACTTCGGGATCGCCCTGCCGCAAAACGCCAAGGGCCACGTGCTCGGGCACGTCAGGGATCTCGGATACGACCATGCCGACCCGGGCGTGCGGATCTACCAGACCGCCGTCCGACAGACCTTTCACACCGACAGCTGCGATTTCGTCGCGCTGCTGTGCCTGCAGACCGCGAAGTCCGGCGGCCTGTCGAGCATCGTCTCCTCGGTGAGCATCTTCAACGAGATGCTGCGCCGGCGCCCAGACCTCGCCGCTGTGATGTTCGAGCCGATCGAGACGGACCGCCGCGGCGAGGTTCCCCTTGGCCAGAAAGGGTACTACCGCATGCCCGTATGCAACTGGTTCGAGGGCAGGCTCTGCACCCTGTACGCCAGGCGCTACATCGAATCGGCACGGCGCTTCGATGAGGTGCCCGCGCTCACCGCGACGCAGCGCGCGGCGCTCGACCTGTTCGACGCGCTCGCGAACGACCCGCAGCTCAAGCTCGACATGGAGTTCCGGCGGGGCGACATCCAGATCCTGCACAACCACCAGATCCTGCACGACCGCACGGCGTACGAGGACTGGCCGGAACCGGAGCGCAAGCGCCACCTGTTGCGGCTGTGGCTGTGCGCGCCCGACGGGCGGCCGCTGCCGGAGTCGTACCTGCCGCGCTACGGTTCGGTGGAGATCGGCAGCCCCGCGCGCGGCGGCACGCGCGTGCCGGGACAGGTCCACACGGCCCCGCTCGAGGCCGAGTAGCGCCCGGACCGTCGCGACGAACCTCCCCACGCGCCGCCCGCACGCACAGGCCCGGCGCGACGCCATGCCGCCAGGACGACCGGACCCGACATGAAATTCGCCATCACCCATCGCGACGGCGCTGCGCGGCGCGGCGCACTCGAGTTCGCCCGCGGCCGCGTCGACACCCCCGCGTTCATGCCGGTGGGCACCTACGGCTCGGTCAAGGCGATGTCGCCCGACGAGCTCACGGCGCTCGGCGCGCAGATCGTGCTCGGCAACACCTTCCACCTCTGGCTGCGCCCCGGACTGGAAGTCATCGAGGCGCACGGCGGCCTGCACCGCTTCATGGGCTGGCCGGGACCGATCCTGACCGACTCCGGCGGGTTCCAGGTTTTCAGCCTCGGCGCCATGCGCAAGATCGCCGAGGACGGGGTGCGTTTTGCCTCGCCGATCAACGGCGACCGGCTGCTGCTCACGCCGGAGGAATCGATGCGCATCCAGCGCGTGCTCGATTCGGACGTGGTCATGATCTTCGACGAATGCACGCCGTGGCCCGCGGACGCCGCGCAGGCCGAGGCTTCGATGCGGCTGTCGCTGCGCTGGGCCGAGCGCTCGCGGCGCGCGCACGAGGGCAACCCGAACGCCCTCTTCGGCATCGTGCAGGGCGGGATGTACGAGCCGCTGCGCGAGGCCTCGCTCGCAGGCCTCACCGACATCGGCTTCGACGGCTACGCCATCGGCGGGCTTTCGGTGGGCGAGCCCGCAGCGGACCGGCGGCGCATCCTCGCGCACACCGCCCCCCGCCTGCCCGCGGACCGCCCCCGCTACCTGATGGGCATGGGCACGCCCGAGGACCTGGTCGAAGCGGTTTGCGCCGGCATCGACATGTTCGACTGCGTGCTGCCGACGCGCAACGCGAGAAACGGCTGGCTGTTCACCCGCGCCGGCGACGTGAAGATCCGCAACGCCCGCCATCGGGCGGACGCCTCGCCGCTCGACCCGCAATGCGCCTGCTACACCTGCACGCATTTCACGCGCGCCTACCTGCACCACCTGCAGAAGGCCAACGAGATCCTCGGCGCGCGGCTGAACACGCTGCACAACCTGCACTACTACCAGGAGCTGATGGCCGGCCTGCGCGCCGCCATCGAGGCGGGCGCGCTCGCCGACTTCGCGGCGGCGTTCACCGCCGGAAGGCAGCAGGGTGCGCGGGCGGCCGAGGCAGACTGAGGGCCCGCGCCCGGGCGCCGATGCTATAATTCGGCCCCTTTTTCTGACATTCCAAGGAGTTACAGTGCTCATCTCCCCCGCATTCGCGCAATCCGCGGGCGGCGGCGACGCAGGGTTCCTCGGCCTGCTGCCGATCCTCCTGATGTTCGTGCTGCTGTACTTCCTCATGATCCGTCCCCAGATGAAGCGGCAGAAGGAACACAAGAGCATGGTCGAAGGCCTGCAGAAGGGGGACGAGGTGATCACCGCCGGCGGCGTGGTCGGTCGCATCAACAAGGTGAGCGAAGCCTACGTCGCGCTGGAGATCGCGCCCGAAACCGAGATCAACGTGCAGAAGGTCGCGGTGCAGACGCTGCTTCCCAAGGGCACGATCAAGTCGATCCAGTGAAGGCCCCGGCGCCCCTGCGCGCCACCCCGCCCGCATGAACCGATTTTCAGTCTGGAAGTACGCGCTCGTCGCGCTCGCGATCCTGGTGGCGTTCGTCTATACGCTGCCCAACTTCTTCGGCGAAGCGCCCGCCGTCCAGGTCTCGAGCGTGCGCGCCACCGTCAAGGTCGACGTCGCGCTGCTCGCGCGCATCGAGCAGGCGCTCGCGGCCGCCAAGGTGCCCTACACCGGCACCCTCCTCGACACAGGCAGCGTGCGGGTGCGGCTTGGCGACACCGACACGCAGCTGAAGGCCCTCGACGCGCTCAAGCGCGCGCTCAATCCGGACCCGGCGAACGAGTCCTACTCCGTCGCGCTCAACCTGCTCTCCTCCTCGCCGGGCTGGCTGACCGCCATCCGCGCGCTGCCGATGTACCTCGGCCTGGACCTGCGCGGCGGCGTGCATTTCCTGCTGCAGGTCGACATGCAGGCGGCCATCACCAAGAAGCTCGAGAGCCTCGGGGGCGACCTGCGCACGCTGATGCGCGACAAGACGATCCGCCACGGCGGCATCTCCCGGGAAGGCCAGACGCTTCGCATCCGCTTCCGCGACGAGGCCATGCGGGACCGCGGCCGGGCGCTGATCCTCTCCGACCTCACAGACCTCGCGGTCACCGAGCGCGGCGAAGGCGCCGACCTGCTGCTGGTGGCCTCGCTCAAGCCCGAAGCCATCAAGCGCACCCAGGATTACGCCCTCAAGCAGAACATCACGACGCTTCACAACCGCATCAACGAGCTCGGCGTCGCCGAGCCCATCATCCAGCAGCAGGGCGCCGACCGCGTCGTGGTCCAGCTGCCCGGCGTGCAGGACACCGCCAAGGCGAAAGACCTGCTCGGACGCACCGCGAGCCTGGAAGTGCGCATGGTCGACGAGGAGAAGATGACGCCGGACCTGCTCGCACAGGCGGCGCAGGGGACCGTGCCCTTCGGCACCGAGTATTACGTCGAGCGCAACGGCCAGCCGCTGCTGGTCAAGAAGCAGGTGGTGCTGACCGGCGACCGGCTCACCGACGCCCAGCCCGGCTTCGACCAGCAGACCAACGAACCCGCGGTGCACCTGCGCCTGGACGCCGCCGGCTCGCGCATCTTCAAGGACGTCACGCGCGAGAACATCAACAAGCGCATGGCGATCCTGCTGATCGAGAAGGGCAAGGGCGAGGTGATCACGGCGCCCGTCATCCGCAGCGAGATCGGTGGCGGCCGGGTGCAAATCTCCGGGCGCATGACCACCACCGAGGCAAACGACGTCGCCCTGCTGCTGCGCGCCGGATCGCTGGCCGCGCCGATGGAGATCGTGGAAGAGCGCACCGTCGGCCCGTCGCTCGGCAAGGAGAACATCGAGAAGGGCTTCGACGCCACGCGCTGGGGGTTCCTCGTCATCATCGTTTTCATGTCGGCCTACTACGTGGTGTTCGGGCTGATTTCCTCGTTCGCGCTGGCGGCCAACCTGCTGTTGCTCATCGCCCTGCTCTCGCTGCTGCAGGCCACCCTGACCCTGCCGGGCATCGCCGCGATCGCCCTGACCCTGGGCATGGCGATCGACGCCAACGTCCTGATCAATGAGCGCATCCGCGAGGAGATCCGCGGCGGCGCGACGCCGCAGGCCGCCATCCATGCGGGCTACGAACGCGCCTGGGGCACCATTCTGGATTCGAACATCACCACGCTGATCGCCGGCCTCGCGCTGCTGATCTTCGGGCAGGGCCCGGTGCGCGGCTTCGCGGTGGTGCACTGCCTCGGCATCCTCACCTCGATCTTCTCGGCGGTGACCGTGTCGCGCGCCGCCGTCAACCTGGTGTACGGCCACCGACGGCGCGTTGCGCGCCTGTCGATTGGCGACACCGCCTGGAAATAGCGGGAGCCGCCGTCCCATGGAGTTCTTCAAGATCCGGCGAACCATCCCGTTCATGCGGCATGCGCTCGTCTTCAACATCATTTCGCTGGTCACCTTCGTCCTCGCCGTCGGCTTCCTGGCAACCAAGGGGCTGAACTTCTCGGTGGAGTTCACCGGCGGCACGCTGATGGAAGTGTCCTACCAGCAATCGGCCGACGTGCAGGGCGTGCGCGAACGGCTCGAAACGGCCGGCTACAAGGCCGAGGTGCAGAACTTCGGCTCCTCGCGCGACGTGCTGATCCGCATGCCGATCGAGAAGGGGCAGTCGGGCGCCGACCTGTCGCAGAAGGTCGAGAAGCTGCTGCGTGAGGGCGACGCCAGCGCCGAGGTGCGACGCGTGGAGTTCGTCGGGCCGCAAGTCGGCGAGGAACTCGCCGAGTACGGCGCGCTCGCGCTGCTCGTCACCGCGCTCGGCATCGTCGCCTACCTCGCGCTGCGCTTCGAATGGAAGTTCGGCCTCGCCGCGATCCTCGCCAACCTGCACGACGTCATCATCATCCTGGGGTTCTTCGCGTTCTTCCAGTGGGAGTTCTCCCTGCCGGTGCTCGCCGCGGTGCTCGCGGTGCTCGGCTATTCCGTGAACGAGTCGGTGGTGGTGTTCGACCGGGTGCGCGAGAATTTCCGCAAGATGCGCAAGGCGCCGGTCACCGAGGTGATCGACAGCGCCATCACGGCCACGATCTCGCGCACCATCATCACCCATGGCAGCACGCAAGCGATGGTCACCACCATGCTGGTGTTCGGCGGACCGGCGCTGCACTACTTCGCGCTGGCGCTCACCATCGGCATCCTCTTCGGCATCTACTCCTCGGTGCTGGTCGCCGCGCCGCTGCTGATGTGGCTGCGCGTCACCCGAGGCCAGTTCGTCGCCCCGAAGCGCGGGCCCAAGGACGAACACGACGGCGCGGTCGTCTAGTCGTCCTCCGCGCCGCTGCGCGACTTGAGGATCTGCACGAGGTTGGAGTAATCGTCCGTCCAGCTGCGCAGTTCGGCGCGGTCCTTCGCCGCCACGGCGCCCGCCTGTATCAGGTCCTCGTGTGCCAGCGCCGCCGGGTCGCGCGATACCAGCACCCAGTCGCTGCGCGCACCGCGCGACCCTGCCGCGGGCACGTCGCGCACCAGCACGGCCTGCGCGCCGTTCTCGCGCGCGAGGCGCGCCACCACCGGCACCAGGTCCAGGAACCGGTTCGACAGGTGGAAGGCAACGATGCCCTCCGGCTTCACGTGTCGAAGGTAGGTGGCGAGCGCCTCCCGCGTGATCAGGTGCACCGGAATGGCGTCGCCCGAGAACGCATCGACCGCAAGGACGTCGAAGTGCCGCGGCGTCTCGCGTTCCAGCGCGAGGCGCGCGTCGCCAAGCACCAGCTCGATCTTCGCGGCGCTGTCGGCCAGGTAGGTGAATTGCGTGCGCGCGAACTCGATGACGCGCGGGTCGATGTCGTAGAAGCGGTACCGGTCGCCCTCGTGGCCGTAGGCGGCCAGCGTGCCGACCCCGAGGCCGATGACCCCGACATGCGTCGCCTGGCCGGATTTCGACAGCAGCGCCGCGCCGATGCCCGAACTCGACTGGTAATAGGTGGTGGTCATCGCGCGCAGCGTACCGCCCACGTACTGCTCGCCGTGCATGATGGCGCCATGCAGCAGGCGGCGCAGTTCGCCCTCCTCGCCGGAAGACCCGTAGGCCTTGACCCGCAGCACGCCGTAGAACCCGCGTGCCGCGACGCGCACGTCCTGGTGGTGGCGCAGGGCATCGTAGGTCGCGCAGCCCGCCACGGCCATGACGGTGGCCAGGCTGGCGAGGCGCGCGAGGCGCCCCAGCGAGGCGTAGCGCCGGGCCGCGAGCACGCCAAGCGCGACCAGGCCGACCCCGAGCTCGTGGTAGCCGTTGAAGGCGAGCGGCGCGCCCACGGCCACCAGCAGGCCGCCCAGCGCGCCGCCGGCCGAGACCACCATGTAGAACATCGTCAGGTGGCGCGCGCCGGGTCGGCGCGCGTAGAGCTCGCCATGGCAGAACACGCAGGCGAGGAACAGGCCGGGCAGGAAGACCGCCAGCTGCACGCCAAGCTCGAACTGCAGCCGCTTGTCGGCGAGCAGCCAGGCCATGGCTGCGAGCACCACGAGCACCGCGGGCGACCAGGGTCCGCTGCGATACAGCGCGCGCCCGCTGAAGGTGATCACGAAGCTGAGCAGATACAGCGTCAGCGGCGCCAGCCACAGCAGCGGGATCGAGGCGACGTTCTGCGTCAGGTGGTTGGTCACCGCCAGCAGCAGCACCGAGCCGGTGGTCGAGAACGCGAGCCAGTAGGCGATCTCGCCACGCGTCGGCGCGGCGGAGGTCTCCACGTGCGACGCCCCTACGCCCGGCGCGGGGCCGCGCCCCCCATGGCGCGCGCGCCACGCCAGCGTCGCGCAGGACAGCGCGAACGCCGCGAACAGCCACGACCATGCGGCCACCTGCTCCGCGTTCGTCAGCCAGGGCTCGACCAGACAGGGATAGCTGATCAGCGCGGCAAGCGAGGCGAGGTTCGATACCGCATACAGGCGATACGGATCACGGCCCGGGTGCGTGCGCGCGTACCAGACCTGCACCAGCGGGCTGGTGGCGGCGAGCAGCAGGTAGGGCAGCCCCACGGCGGCGCCGAGCAGCAACAGGATGTGCAGCACCGGCGATTCGCTGCCCTCGGGCTTCCACGCCTCGCCCGGCGCGATCGGCAACAGCGCCACCGCGGCGACCAGCAGCGCAAACTGCAGCCAGGCATGGGTGCGGGGCGCGAGCCGCCCGACCGCCCCGTGGGCATAGGCATAGCCCGCCAGCAGCAGCGCCTGGAAGAACAGCATGCAGGTGGTCCACACCGCCGCGCTGCCGCCGAACCACGGCAGGATCAGGCGCGCGACCAGCGGCTGCACCAGGAACAGCAGGAACGACGACAGGAAGATCGTGGCGAAGTACGCCATGGCGGAACGACGCGCGGCCGGCGCTCAGATGCGGCGGGCGAGTTCGGCCGCGCGGCCGGTGTACAGCCCCGGCGTCAGCGCAAGCAGGCGCTTCTTCGCCGCCGCGGGGATCGCCAGCCTTCGCACGAAGGCCGCGATCTGGCGCCGGTCGAGCCGGCGTCCGCGCGAGAGCGCCTTGAGCTTCTCGTAGGCCTGCGGCACGCCATGGCGGCGCATCACCTGCTGCACCGCCTCCGCAAGCACTTCCCAGTTCGCGTCGAGGTCGGCCGCGAGGCGAACCGGATCGGCTTCCAGCTTGCCGAGCCCGCGCAGGCAGGCGTTTTGCGCGAGCAGCGTGTGGCCCAGCGCGGCGCCAACGTTGCGCAGCGCGGTGGAATCCGAGAGGTCGCGCTGCCAGCGCGACACCGGCAGCTTTGCGGCGAGGTGGCGCAGCAGCGCGTTCGCCACCCCGACGTTGCCCTCTGAGTTCTCGAAGTCGATCGGGTTGACCTTGTGCGGCATGGTCGAGGAGCCCACCTCGCCCGCCTTCAGCTTCTGGCGGAAGTAGCCGACGGAGATATAGCCCCAGAGGTCGCGGTCCAGGTCGAGGATCACGGTGTTCGCGCGCGCGCAGGCGTCGAACAGCTCGGCAAAACAGTCATGCGGCTCGATCTGGGTGGTGTACGGATTGAACGCCAGCCCGAGGCCCGTGACGAAGCGCCGGCACAGCTTCTCCCAGTCGACGCCGGGATAGGCCGCAACGTGCGCGTTGTAGTTGCCCACGGCGCCGTTCATCTTGCCGAACAGGGTCACGGCCGCGATGCGCTCGCGCGCCTGACGCAGCCGGTGCACGACGTTCGCCAGTTCCTTGCCGAGCGTGGTCGGCGAGGCCGGCTGGCCGTGCGTGCGCGAGAGCATCGGCAGCGCGGCATGCCGGTGCGCCATCGTGCGCAACCGCTCGATCAGCGCGTCGTAGCCCGGCAGCACCACCGCGGCGCGCGCCTCGGCAAGCATCAGCGCGTAGGCCAGGTTGTTGATGTCTTCCGAGGTGCAGGCGAAATGGATGAACTCGAGCGACTTCGCCATCTCCGGATCGCCGCCGAGGCGGCCTTTCAGCCAGTACTCGATCGCCTTGACGTCATGGTTGGTCTCGGCCTCGATCTTCTTGATCTGCGCGGCGTCCTCTTCCGAGAAGTGCTCGACCAGGCGGTCGAATCCGGCGCGCGCGCGGCGCGACAGCGGCGCAAGTTCCCGGATCCCGCGCTCGGACGCAATCGCCTTCAGCCATGCAAGCTCGATGCGCACGCGGTAGCGAATCAGTCCCTGCTCGCTGAAATAGGGGCGCAGCGCGTCGGCGCCGCGCGCATAGCGCCCGTCGAGCGGGGAGAGGGCCTGCAGGGACGAAGGCATCGACGAAAAGCCGTGAGTGGCGAGACCGTATTATAGGGGCCGCCATGGCGAAACCGTCATCGCTCGAACGCCTGTGCGAGGAGGCGCGCGCCTGCCGCCTCTGTGCCGCCGCGCTGCCGCACGAACCCCGGCCGGTGTTCCGCGCCGGGGCGCATGCACGACTGCTGATCGTCGGCCAGGCGCCGGGCCGGCGGGTGCACGAAAGCGGAATTCCCTGGAACGATCCGTCGGGTGACACGTTGCGGCACTGGCTCGGCGTTTCGAGCGACGCGTTCTACGACACCTCGCGCATCGCGATCCTGCCTGCGGGCTTCTGCTATCCCGGCAAGGGCGCGCGCGGCGACCTGCCGCCCCGGCCGAAATGCGCGCCGACCTGGCATCCGAGGTTTCGCGCCGCGCTTGCGAGGGTCGGGCTGGTGCTGCTTGTCGGCCAGTATGCGCAGGCCTGGTACCTCGGCCCCCGTCGACGGCAATCCCTCACCGAAACGGTGCGCGCATGGCGCAGCTACCTTCCCGAGTACCTGCCGACCCCGCACCCGAGCCCGCGCAACCGCCTGTGGCTCGCGCGCAACCCGTGGTTCGAGGCCGACGTGGTGCCCGCGCTGCGCGAGGCGGTTCACAACATCTTGCGATGAAGTCCGGCGCCGCGGTTATAATCCGCGGCCGTCATGAAACTGTTCGCCGCCCTCGCCAGCCCCTATGCCCGCAAGGTCCGCATCGTCCTCGCGGAGAAGCGGATCGACTGCGACATGGAGCTCGTCGACGTCTCGCCCGCCGACAACCCGGTGAACGCGTACAACCCGCTCGGCAAGATCCCCGCGCTGGTGCTGGACGACGGCTCGACGCTGTTCGATTCGCGCGTCATCGTCGAGTTCCTCGACACGGTCTCGCCGATCAGCCGCCTGCTCCCCGAGGACAACCGGGATCGCGTCGCGGTGCGGCGCTGGGAGGCCCTCGCCGACGGCGTGCTCGACGCGGGATTGCTGGTGCGCTACGAAGCGCTGCGGCCGAAGAAGGAACAAAGCGCCGCCTGGACCGCCAAGCAGAAAGGCAAGGTCGAGCGCGGACTGGCCGAGATGGCGCGCGAACTCGGCGACGACCCCTGGTGCCAGAACGACCGCTATTCGCTGGCGGACATCGCGCTGGGCTGCTGCCTCGGCTGGCTCGAGTTCCGCAAGCCCGGCGGCCTCGACTGGCGCAAGCTGCAACCCGGGCTCGAACGCCACTTCGAGAAGCTGTCCCTGCGCCCGGCATTCGTCGAAACGGTGCCGAAGGCCGCCTGAGCGGCGTCGCCTGCAAAACCCGCTCAGGCGATCACGCCGCCACCGAGGCAGACCTCGCCCTCGTAGAGCACCACCGACTGGCCCGGCGTCACCGCCCACTGCGGCGCGCCGAACTCGACCTCGATGCCGTCCCCGGCCACGCGTGTCAGCGTGCAGGGGGCGTCCGCCTGGCGGTAGCGCGTCTTGGCGGTATGCGTCGAGGGCGCCACCGGCGCCTCGCCCGCCACCCAGCTGGCGTCCAGCGCGGCCAGCCCCTGGCGCAGCAGCCGCGGGTGGTCGTGCCCCTGCACCACGGTCAGCGTGTTCGAGCCGATGTCCTTGCCCGCGACGTACCAGGCCTCGCCCGAGCCGTCCTTCGCGCCGCCCAGCCCGATGCCTTTCCTTTGCCCGATGGTGTAGAAGGCCAGCCCGATGTGTTCGCCGAGCAGCTGTCCTTCGGCATCGACGATCGGCCCCGGCGCCTTCGGCAGGTAGCGGTTGAGGAACTCGCGGAACGGCCGCTCCCCGATGAAGCAGATGCCGGTCGAGTCCTTCTTCGCGTGGTTCGGCAGGCCCGCCTCCGCGGCGAGGCGACGCACCTCGGCTTTCCTCAGGTGCCCGACCGGGAACATCGCGTGTTCGAGTTGCGCCTGCGTGAGCCGGTGCAGGAAATAGCTCTGGTCCTTGCCCGGATCCGCGCCACGGAGGAGTTCCATGCCCGTGCCGGTCTCGCGCAGCTGCGCGTAATGCCCGGTGGCGATGCGCGCCGCGCCAAGGCGCATCGCGTGATCGAGGAAGGCGGCGAACTTGATCTCGGCGTTGCACAGCACGTCCGGGTTCGGCGTGCGGCCGGCCGCATACTCGGAGAGGAAGCTTGCGAACACCCGCTCGCGGTACTCGGCGGCGAAGTTCACCGCCTCCAGCGGGATTCCGATCACGTCCGCTGCGGCGGCCGCGTCGATCAGGTCCTCGCGCGTCGAGCAGTATTCGTCGTCGTCATCGTCCTCCCAGTTCTTCATGAACAGGCCGACGACCTCATGGCCGGCGCGCTTGAGCAGCAGCGCCGCCACCGCCGAGTCGACGCCGCCCGAGAGGCCGACGACGATGCGCTCAGGCATAGTCCCGGGCGAACACGTCGAGCGGGTAGCGCCGGCCGGCGAGATAGTCCTCGAGGCAGGCTTCCACCAGCTCGGTGCGGTGCTCGGCGCGCCGCGCGAGGATCGCCTCGCGCGAAAGCCAGGGCGCGGCAAAGATCTCCGTGTCGAGCATGCGCTTCGAATCGAAGCCTTCGACGCGCCCGGCGAAGGTGAAGCGCAGGTAGGTCACGTCGCGCGGCGCGTAGTGCCAGCGGTAGATGCCGACCAGCGATTCCGGCACGAAGACGTGGGCCGTCTCCTCCATCACCTCGCGCACGCAGGCCTCGACCAGGCTCTCGCCGGGGTCGAGGTGGCCCGCGGGCTGGTTCAGCACGCGCCGGCCGTCGTGCAGTTCCTCGACCATGAGGAATTGCCCGTCGCGCTCGATCACCGCGGCCACGGTGACCGAGGGCGGCCGCCCGCCGTCCGGCGCGCTCATTCCGCCCTCATGGTAACATATATGTTACTATAATCCCGCATCCGGCGCCCGGCCGGCCTCAGGCGGCCTTGCGCGTGTTCTTGCGGATGAATTCCGCCATGCGCGCCACGCCCTTCTCGATCGCCTCGTTCGAGGCGGCGTAGGAAAAGCGCACGTGCTGGCCTTCGTCAGGGACGCGCGCGCCGAAGTGGATGTCGGCGAGCAGCGCCACGCCGGCTTCCGCGAGCAGGCGCTTCCTGAACACCTCGGAGTCGGCCGCGCCGATCATGGCGCAGGCCTCGGTCACGTTCGGCCAGGCGTAGAACGCCCCGCCCGGCACCAGGCACTTCACCCCCGGCACCTTGTTCAGCAAGCCGACGATCAGGTCGCGCCGCGCAAGGAAGCTCGCCTTCATGCGCTCGGCCGCGTCCTGCGGCCCCTCGATCGCCTCGAGCGCCGCCCACTGCGAGATCTGCGAGGCGCAGGAATCGGTGTTGGTGATCCAGCGCGTGAACACCGGCGCGAGCAGCGGGTTGGAGGCGAAGCCGATGCGCCAGCCGGTCATCGCCCAGGTCTTCGAGGCGCCGTCCGAGACGATGGTGCGCTCGTACATCCCGGGCACCTGCGCGATCGAGAAGAACTCCGCCCCGTAGGCGAGGCGCGAGTAGATCTCGTCCGCGTAGACCCACACCTGCGGGTGCTTCGCGAGGATCGCGGCGATCGCCTCGAGGTCCTTGCGCACCAGCACCCCGCCGGTGGGGTTGTGCGGCGTGTTCAGGATCAGCATCTTCGTCTTCGGCGTGATCAAGCGCTCGAGTTCGGCCGGGTCGAAGGAAAAGCCGCGCGACTCCCGCAGGTGGATCGGCACCGGCACCGCACCGTTGGCGATGATCTGCGACTCGTAGATCGGGAACCCGGGGTTCGGGTAGATCACCTCGTCGCCGGCGCCATGGTCGGTGGTCGAGAGCACCGCATAGGCGATGAAGGGCTTTGCGCCCGCGCCGATCACCACGTCCTCCATCCGGATCGGCAGGCCCCCGCGCATGCCGGCCATGTACTTCGCAGCCGCAGCGCGCAGTTCGTCGATGCCGGCCGAGGGCGTGTAGCCGTGCTTGCCGCCCTGAATGGCGCGGATCGCCGCCGCCTGCACGTTCTCGGGGGCCGGAAAGTCCGGCTGCCCGATGCAAAAGCTGATGATGTCCTTGCCCTGGCGCGCGAGGGCGTTCACCTCCGCGAGCACAACGAAGGCGTTCTCGGTGCCAAGGCTGCTGGCGCGCTGGCTGATCTGGGGCATGACGGGCATCCGTAAGGGGTTGAAAGGGCTGCAACCCGCATTTTATCCGCGTACCATCGGCTGCGAACGTCCCCTCCGGACACGCCATGCTCATCAACTGCGTCGCCTACCAGAACGGCCGCAAGCTCGCGGAAATACAGGCCCGCGAGATCAGCGGCTACCTGTCCCGGCCGGACACCCTCGTCTGGGTCGCGCTCGCCGACGTGGAAGACGCTGAACTGCTCGAGATGCAGGACGATTTCGACCTGCCCGAACTGGCCGTCGAGGATGCGCGCCACGGCCACCAGCGACCGAAGATCGACGAGTACGGCGACGTGCTGTTCGCGGTGCTGCACATGATCGAACCGGCCGGGGACGGGCTGACGGTAGGCGAAGTGAGCATTTTCGTCGGCAGGAACTACGTGCTGTCGGTGCGTCGCGGCGCGAAGAAGGGCTTCCAGGACGTGCGCCAGCGCTGCGAGCGAGAACCGGAATTGCTGCGCAACGGCGCCGGCTTCGTCTTCTACGCGCTCATGGACGCGGTGGTCGACCGCTACTTCCCGGTGCTCGACGACCTCGAGGCCGAACTCGAACTGATCGAGTCGCGCATCTTCACCGAGACCCGCCACGCGCGCAGCCACATCGAGGCGCTCTACGGGCTGAAGCAGAAGCTGATGACCGTGAAGCACGCCACCGGCCCGCTGCTGGAAGCGGTGTCGAAGCTGCACGGCGGCCGCGTGCCCGCCGTCTGCGCCAGCATGCAGGATTACTTTCGCGACGTGTACGACCACCTGATCCGCCTGAACCAGACGCTCGAGGCGACGCGAGAGATGGCGATCACCGCGATCTCGGTGAACCTGTCGCTCACCACCATCCAGGAAAACGAGGTCACCAAGCGTCTCGCCGCCTACGCCGCGCTGGTCGCGGTGCCGACCATGATCGCCGGCATCTACGGCATGAACTTCAGGCACATGCCGGAACTCGAGTGGGCATTCGGCTACCCGCTTGCGCTCGGCATCATGGGCACGCTCGACGGCTACCTCTTCTATCGCTTCCGAAAGGCCGGCTGGATCTGAGCACGGCTTGCCGCACCGCGCGGCATGGCCTACCCTGCCGCGAGGCGAACCCCACCCCCCAGGAGCAAGCGCGATGAGCGAAGAACTGGTTCCGGCGCCGGCCCCGGGCCGAGCCGCGGCGACCTTCATCCCCGGCGGGCGCGCGCTGGTGGCCGGCGCGGGCTGGAACTGGATCGCCGCGGCGTGGCCGCTCTTCATGCGCCAGCCGGGGGTCTGGATCGGCGTCCTGCTGCTGGTGCTGGTCGCCTCGATCGTGCTTGCCGCGATTCCGGTGGTCGGCACCGTCGCCACGCTGGTGCTCTACCCGGTGATCGCCGGCGGCCTGATGCTCGGCTGCCGCGAACTTGAAGACGGCGGCGAGTTGAGCTTCGCGCACCTCGGCGTGGGGTTCAGCAAGCACTTCGGCCCGCTGGCCCTGCTCGGGGTGGCCTACCTCGTCGCCCTCGTGGCCATCGCGCTGGTGGCGGCGTTGCTCGCCGGCGCGGGCGTCGGCGCGCTCTTCGGGCTTGCGGCGGCCACCGGACCCGCCGGCGTCGGGCTGGGGGCGATGGGGATCGCGCTGGTCGTCCTCATCGCAGTGGCCGCCATGGTCCCGGTGTACATGGCGCTGTGGTTCGCACCCGCGCTGATCGTCTTCGAGGGCCACGACGCCGCCCGCGCGCTGAAGGAGAGCTTCGCGGCCTGCCTGCAGAACATGCTGCCCTTCCTGCTCTACGGTGCGGCCGGGCTGCTGCTCGGAATCGCGGCTTCGATCCCGCTCATGCTCGGCTGGCTGGCGCTCGGACCGGTGCTGTTCGCCTCGGTCTACACCGGCTACCAGGACATCTTCTACGCCGAGGCCGGCGGCCCGGACTAGCAAGCCCGGAACAAGGGGGCGCCGCCCCCTCGTCACGCCCCCGACCTCAGGGGCTTCTCAAGCCGCCCTGCGCTTCGGCGCCTTGACCGCGCGCAGCGCCTTGCCCGTGGATTGCGGCTTCGCTGCCGCGCCGTCACGCGGCTTCACCCAGGTCTCCGACCAGGCCAGGCAGGCGCTGGTCGACGGACGGTCGCCGCGCATCTCCGCCCACGGCTGCCCGGTGGCGACGCGCCCGTCCCACTCCACCTGCGCGCCGCGCGCCGGGAAGAAGGTGCTGAACACGCCGATCGGGCGCCCGTTCATGCCCGGCGGCATGGTGAGCACGAACGGCTCCAGGCAGTCGTGCCAGGTCATGACGATGTCGGTCTCGTGCGCGAGGATGCGCTCGGTGGCCGCGCCGCGCGGGTCGCCCTCGCGCTCGAACTCGGCATCCAGCACCGGCAGCATCGGGTCGGCGAAGGCCGGGAACAGCAGCGACTCGATGTTCACCTGCAGCCAGCGCGCCACCGCGACGTTGTCGGCGAAGATGCGCACCCGGCCCTCGGTGATCTTGCCGTGCGCGAAGAGCACGTGGCCCTCGCCCGCCGGGCACCACAGCACGCGCCAGTGGCTCAGGCGGTTCACCGCGGTCTTGCCGCCGTCGGTGCTCAGGCGGATAAACGAGTTCTCGCCGGTCATCATCACGGCGTTCGGGTCGACGGGGGAAGGCATGGCGGGGCTCCTGTGGCGTGGGGAAAGACTGCGGACCTAGCGGTTGGCGCGCGCAAGCGCCGCATTGGCGAGCACGTTGACCCCGGGCAGCGTGCGCTCCAGCGTCGCGTGCTCGCGGTTGTTGTGCGTGATGCCCTCGAGACAGGGCGTGAAGATCATGGCGGTGGGCGCGACCCGCGCGACGAAATAGGCGTCATGCCCCGCCTGCGAGGCGAGGTCCATCGACGGCAGGCCGAGGCGCTTCGCGGTGTCGCGCAACAGCGCAATGCAGCCCTTGTCGAACAGGTCGGCGTTCCAGGTCCATTGGTCGAGCAGCTTCATGCCGACGTTGGCGCGCTTGGCGCACACGGCCATCGCCGCGACGAAGGCATCGCGCATCGCCGCCGCCACCTTCGGGTCCTCGTGTCGCACGTCGCCGGTGAACTGCGCCCAGTCCGAGAGGATGCCGGGCTTGTTCGGCCAGGCCACCAGCCGCGCCGCCGTGCCCTTGCCGCCGGTGGCGTGGTGCTGCCAGCCGATGTCGTTCACCGCCACCGCGAGCATCGACGCGCCGACGAGCGCGTTTTTTCGCTTGTCCATCGGCCAGGGGCCGGTGTGCGCGGTTTCGCCCTCGACCTCGACGATGAAGCCGTGCGCGGTGTAGCCGTGGGTCACCACGCCGACGTCGATGCCGGCCGCATCCAGCAGCGGGCCCTGCTCGATGTGCAGTTCGAAATACGCATCCAGCGCCCGGCCACCCACCGGTACGTCGCCTGCGTAGCCGATGCGCGCGAGTTCGTCGCCGAAGCGCTTGCCCTCGTCGTCGCACCGGTCGAGCACCCAGTCCAGGGCGTACTCGCCCGCGAAGGCCCCGGAGGCGATCATCGGCGGCGAGAAGCGCGCGCCCTCCTCGTTGGTCCACGACACCACCTCGATCGGGCGCTTCGTCTGGATGCCGCGGTCGTTCAGCGTGCGCACGATTTCCAGCCCCGCGAGCACGCCGACGATGCCGTCGTAGCGCCCGCCGTTCACCTGCGTGTCGAGGTGGCTGCCGACCAGCACCGGCGCGGCCGCGGCGTCCGTCCCGGCGCGGCGCGCGAAAATGTTGCCGACGCAGTCCACGCTCACCGTGCAGCCGGCCTCGCGGCACCACTGCACGAACTGCCCGCGCATTTCGCCATCGGCGTCCGAGAGCGCCACGCGCGCAAGCCCGCCGGGGCGGCCCGGGCCGATCTGGGCTGAACGCTCGACCGTGGACCAGTAGCGCTCGGCGTTGACCGAAAGGGCCTGCGCGGCGGGCGCGTTCATTTGACCTTCTTCAGCGCCGCGGCCACGGCGCTGAACATCTGCTCGAAATGCTTCGGCTCGGCGATGAGCGGCGGGCAGAAGCCGATGTGGTCGCCGATCGGGCGCACGAACACGCCCTTCGACCAGCATTCCTCGAACACGTCGAAGCCGCGCTCGCCGGGGGCGTCGGGGCGGGGTGCAAGTTCGATGGCGCCGATCAGGCCGAGGTTGCGGCAATCGACGACGTGCGGGTGCCCCTTCAGGCCGTGGATGCCGTCCTCGAAGGCCTTGGCAAGCGCGCCCGTGCCGCGCGTGAGCAGGCCCTCTTCCTCGTAGGTGTCCAGCGCGCCCATCGCCGCGGCGCAGGCGAGCGGGTGGCCGGAGTAGGTGTAACCGTGGAAGAACTCCACCCCGCCGCCCTGCGCGTTCATGAAGGCCTCGAAGATCGCGTCCTTGACGATCACGCCGCCAAGCGGCGCGGCGCCGGAGGTGATCGCCTTGGCAAAGGTCGTCAGGTCCGGCGTCACGTTGAAGAACTGCGAGGCGAAGGGCGTGCCCAGCCGCCCGAAGCCGGTGATCACCTCGTCGAAAATGAGCAGGATGCCGTGCTTCTCGGTGATCGCGCGCAGCCGCTCGAGGTACCCCTTGGGCGGGATCAGCACGCCCCCGGCGCCGGCCACCGGCTCGACGATCACCGCCGCGATGTTCTCCGCGCCGTGCAGCGGGATCAGGCGCTCCTCGAGCTCGTCGGCGAGTTCCGCGCCGGTGGGCGCCAGCCCGCGCACGAAGGCGCGCGTCTTCAGGTCCTGGGTATGGCGCAGGTGGTCGACGCCCGCCATCAGCGCGCCTGCATAGGCCTTGCGGGTCGCCGGCACGCCGCCCACCGAGATCCCGGCGAGGTTCACGCCGTGATAGCCGCGTTCACGCCCGATGAAGCGGGTGCGTGTCGGCTGGCCGTTCAGCCGATGGTAGGCGAGCGCGATCTTCAGCGCCGTGTCCACCGACTCGGAGCCCGAGTTGGTGAAGAACACGTGGTTGAGTCCATCCGGCGTCAGGCGCGCGATGCGTTCGGCGACCTGGAACGGCAGCGGGTGGCCGATCGAGAACGAGGAGGAGAAATCCAGCACCCCGGCCTGCTTGCGGATCGCCTCGACGATCTTCGGCCGGCAGTGCCCGGCGTTCACGCACCACAGCGTCGACAGGCCGTCGAGCACCTGGGTGCCTTCGGCGGTGGTGTAGTGCATATCCTGCGCCGACACCACCATGCGCGGCGCGCGCTTGAAGCGCCGGTTGTCGGTGAAGGGCATCCAGTAATGTTCGAGGGTCGAGGCGGGGGCGTTCATGGGGGTCAGGTCCGTCGGCGTCCGTACGGGGCGTACGGGTGCGAGTGTAGACCAGCCCCCGCCGGGAGCCCACCCTGCGCCGTCTTCCGTGCTAGCCCAGGGTGCTGAGAAAACCCTTCAGTCCGAGCCAGACCGAGCCGACCCCGGTGGCCACCGGGGTGGCGGCCTTGACCACTTTCTCAAGGCGCTTGGCGGCGCGCTCGATGCCGAACTCACCGTCCTCGTTCGGCGTGATTGCCTTGGCGAGCAGCAGCACCACGCGCGGCGGCTTGAGCGACTTCCTCTTGTGCGCGCTCCAGGCCTGCCCGAGCAGCACCCCGGTGATGAACGCCAGCCCAATGCCGAGGATGTATTCGATGGTCTCGCGCGCGTCGCGCAGATCCTGCGGCAGCACCGGCACCTTGTCGATGGTGGCGGTCACGACCAGCATCGTCCACACGGCCAGCGTCGCGAGCACCAGCCCCGCGATCGCATTGAGGCCGAATCTTCCCGGGTGACGCATCGCGATCAGCACGCCGAACGGCACCGGAATCAGCAGCGTCGCCACGCGCAGGATCAGCGGCTTCACGTCGTAGACGAAGAGAAGGATCCCGTGCGCCGCCACCAGCAGCAGGAACGCCGGGATCAGCGCAAGCGCGAGCGCGCCGAAGTAGTTGCCGGGCGGTGGTTCGGGCGCCGCCTCGGTCTGCAGCACCACCTCCACCGGCACCGCGCCGGCGTGGCGTTCGCGCAGCTCGGCGAGATCCTTCTCCAGCGCCGCGATGCGCGCCTCGGCCCCTTCGGCGATGCCCTTCGCCTGCTCGGCCAGCTTCGCCTCCAACGCGCCGATGCGCTCGAGCAGCGGCTTGAAGAGGTAGAGGTCGCGCGTGCAGCGCGGACAGGCGAGCGCCGCGTCGTCGATGTCCGAGACGCAGTAAGGGCAGCGCACCGCGGGCCTACTTCGCGGTCAGCTTGAATTCCGCCTTGCCTTCGCGGCCCTCGCTGTCGCGCACCGAGACGCGGAACGCATGCTCGCCGGCGGGCACCTGCGCCTGCGCCACCTCGATGCCCTCGGGCTTGATGCCGGCCTTCAGGCGGGCGGTAAGGTCAACGCCCTCGCCACGCAGGTACTCGATCTTGACGCTCGCCGGGTCGATCTTCGAGCCGCCGCGCGGCGCGAACTCCACCTTGAACGGGAAGGCGCCCGAAACGGACTCCGGCGAGGCCAGCTTGACGCCGGGGCCGCGCGTGATGGCGCGGGTGCCGGGCTTGGCCGCCACCGCGGGAAGCTTTGCTTCGTCGGCGGTGACGAGTTGCAGCGCCTGCGCGCTCGCGAGCGAGGCGGACAGGGCGAGGGATGCTGCGACGAGGGTACGGACGATCATGGTGCCTCCTGTAAGGACTACTTCGTGCTCAGGCCTGCTTGAACGAAACCAGTTCCCGGCGCACCGACACCAGCACCCGCTCGAAGGTTGGCGGGACATGGGGCGGCAACCGATACGCGGGGGGCTTCGGCTTTCGCGTGATGGTCGCCGTGCGAACGAGTTCGTGGGCCACCTGGCGCCGCACGCGTTCCGGGGCAAACCAGCGCTTGAGCCGGTTCGTGAGCACGTTTCCGAGGTCGTTCACCCCTTTCGACGTGCCTTCGACGACGAAGCAGTCGAACTCGCCGGCCGGCACGACGATGCGTTCCTTGCCGGTGATGCGGAACTCGAACTCGATCGACGCCGACCGTCCCTTCTGCTCGTTGCGGACGCTGTAGCGCGTGGTCCAGCTGTGGCCGACCGCAAACTCCAGAGGCTGGTCCTGGCGCGCCGTGTAGCGCTGGCCATCGGGCCGCTGGACCAGGTTGCCGAGCAGGTCCAGCACGAGGCCGGTGTCGAAGACGATTTCGTTCTCGCGCACCTCCTTGACCGTGTCGGTGAAGCGCTGCTTCTCGGACTTGGATTCCAGGTCTGTCTCGACGTAGGCGTAGAAATCGCCCACCTTGTATGCGGTGTTCGCGCGCGCGGTGCCCTTGGTGAACGGGTTGTCGGCCGCCTTGGCGATCTCGATGCGCTTCTCGCCGGCACGCGCGAGTGCCCGGTCGAGCTGCAGCTGCG
>DATCYZ010000066.1:0-17640 GCA_036526195.1 Burkholderiales bacterium | reverse complement strand
GGCCTCGCCGCGGCCTGCGACCTGCGCATCGCCTCGGACAATTCCGTGTTTCGCATGCCGGCGGCGCGGCTCGGCCTCGGCTACAACTATCCCGGCATCAAGCGCTTCGTCGACCTGATGGGCCCGGCGAACACCGCCGACATCTTCTACTCCGCGCGCAAATTCGGCGCCGCCGACGCCCTGCAGATGGGCTTCCTGAATTACGTCTACCCGGTGGCCGGCCTCGACAAGGGGCTGTCCGACTACCTTGCGATGGTCTGCGAGAACGCGCCACTCACCATGGCGGAAGTGAAGTTCGGCATCCGGCAGGTGATCGCCGCGGAGTCCGAGCGCGACCTCGCCGGACTGAAGAAGCGCATCGACACCTGCTTCGACAGCGCGGACTACCGCGAAGGGCGCACCGCGTTCATGGAAAAGCGTAGTCCGGTGTTCAAGGGTCGCTGATGTCGCGGGTGATGCTGGTGACCGGCGCGGGCCGCGGAATCGGAGCGGCGGTGGCACGCATGGCGGGGGCGCGCGGTTACGACGTGGCGGTCAACTACGCGAAGAGCCGCACCGAGGCTGAGGCGGTGGCCGCGGACATCCGCAAGGCCGGCCAGCGTGCCGTGGCCCTGCAGGCCGATGTCTCGAAGGACGCCGAGGTGGTCAAGCTGTTCGCGGAAGTCGACCGGCAGCTCGGCCGGGTGGACGTGCTGGTGAACAACGCCGGCATCATCGGCGGGCAGTTGCGCGCGGACAGGATGGACGAAGCGACGCTGCAATCGGTCTTCGCCGCCAACACCTTCAGCGTGTTCTGGTGCAATCGCGAGGCGCTCAAGCGAATGTCGACGCAGCACGGCGGGCCGGGCGGGGTGATCGTGACGATCTCGTCCGTGGCCGCGCGGCTCGGCGGCCTGCCGATGGAAACCCATTACGCCGCCTCCAAGGGCGCGCTCGACAGCCTGGTCGCGGGCCTCGCGAAGGAGGTCGGCGCCGAGGGGGTGCGCATCGTCGGCATCCGCCCGGGGCTGATCGAGACCACCATCCACGAGGCGCACGGCGGGCAGGCGACACTCAAGGCCATGGCACCCAGCGTGCCGATGGGGCGCGCCGGCACGCCGGAGGAGATCGCCGAGACGGTGCTGTGGCTCGCCTCGGATGCAGCTTCGTACCTGCACGGCACCACGGTGGACGTGGCCGGGGGGCGGTAGCCGAAAAGGGGGTCAGACCCCATTTCTCGGGAGACGCGGCGCGTCAAAAAGGGGTCTGACCCCTTTTTGTGGTCCGGCCCCCGCGCGGAAAAGGGGTCTGACCCATTTTTCGCAGGCGCCGTGCCTGGCTAGAGCGGCAGCGCCCGCCTGCGCTCGCCGGTCAGCGTGAACCAGGCATTCGCCACCGCCGGCGCGATCGGCGGGGTGCCGGGTTCGCCGACCCCCGCCGGGGGGCGGGTGCTCGGCACGATGTGGGTCTCGACCACCGGTGCCTCGGCCATGCCGAGCAGCCGATAGTCCGGGAAGTTGCCCTGCTGCACCGCGCCCTTGCGGATGTCGATGCGGCCATACAGCGCGGCGGTGAGCCCGAACACCACGCTGCCCTCCATCTGCTGCGCGATGATGCCGGGGTTGATCGCGGTGCCGCAGTCGATCGCGCAGACCACGCGGTGCACCCGCGGTCGGCCTTCGGCGCTACGCGAGACTTCCGCCACCTGGGCGACGATCGAGCCGAAGGATTCGTGCAGCGCCACGCCGCGCGCCCGCCCCTCGGGCAGGGCCGTGCCCCAGCCGGATCTCGCGGCGGCAAGGTCGAGCACCGCAAGGTGACGTGGCGTCTTCGCAAGGCGCGTGCGGCGAAACGCCACCGGGTCGGTCTTCAGCGCATGCGCGATCTCGTCGACGAAGCTCTCCGAGAAGAACGCGTTGTGCGAATGCCCGACGCTGCGCCAGTAGCCGACCGGGACGCCGCTGCGTGTCGCGACGTGCTCGATCCGCTGGTGCGGAAAGTCGTAGGGCTTGTCGAACAACCCCTCGGAGGCGGAGCGATCCAGAAGGTCGACCGCGGCGATCTCGGGCATCACGCGCTCGACCCAGCGCGGGGTGGGCGCGTCACCCGCGGACCGGATGCGCCAGCCGGTGACCGTGCCGGCGTCGTCGATCGCCGCTTCCAGTCGCGCCACCTGCGCCGGGCGGTAGAAGTCGTGCCGCATGTCTTCCTCGCGCGACAGGATCAGCTGCACCGGGCGACCGCCCGCCTGCATGGCGATGCGCGTCGCCTGTGCGACCACGTCGGCCTCGAGCCGCCGGCCGAAGCCGCCGCCGAGCAAGCGCGCATGCAGTCGCACCCTGTCGGTCGACACGCCGGCGGCGCGCGCCGCCGCTGCGCGCGCGAAGTCCGGGACCTGGGTCGACACCCAGAGCTCCACGCCCTCGGCGTCGACCCGCGCGGTGCAGTTCATCGGCTCCGGGGTGGCGTGGGCGAGGTAGGGCGCGCGGTACCAGGCCTCGAGTTTCGTCTTCGCGGCACCGAAGGCCTTCGCGACATCGCCCCGGTCGTGGAAGTTGAAGCCGCTTCGCACGCGCACCGCGGTCTCGAGGTCCGCGAGGATGCGATCCGAATCGAGCGTCGGGTTCGGCCCGGCGTTCCAGGCGAGCGTCATCGCCTCCAGCGCCTGCTTCGCCTGCCAGGTGGTGTCGGCCACCACCGCGATGCCGGCGGCGCCGCCGCTGTCGGCCGGAAAGCGCACGACGTGGCGCACCCCGGACATCTTCGTCGCCGTTGCGGTGTCGGCCTGCGCCAGCGTGCCGCCGGGTTGCGGCGCGAATTTCGCGGCCGCATACAGCATGCCGGGCAGGCGCACGTCGATGCCGAAAATCGCATGGCCGTTGGTCTTTGCCGGGACATCAACCCGCGGCACCGCGCTGCCCAGGAGACGCCACGCCGCGCGGCTCTTCAACCGCGCCTCGCCCGGCGAACGCACCGCCGCCTCGGCCGCGAGCTCGCCGTAGTGCGCGGATTGCCCGCCGGCATGAAACACCTTGCCGTTCTCCGAGCGGCAATCCGCGGGATTCGCCTTCCAGCGGTTCGCTGCGCTCGCGACCAGCGCGCTGCGCGCGCTTGCGGCCGCGAGCCGCAGCGGGCGCCAGGCGTCGGCCACGCTGGAAGAGCCGCCGGTGACGTTGATGCCGAGCTCGCGCGCCACCTTGGCGACCATCCATTGCGCGGCACGCACCCCCACCGGCCGCTCGTCGCCGTCTGCCTGCAGCGCATGGAATGGCAGTGCGGCGACGAAGGTGGCGACATTGCCGAAGATGCGCTCGGCCGGCGCCTGCACGAGGCGCACGCTGGCCGGATCGACATCGAGCTCTTCCGCCGCGAGCATGACCAGCGCGGTGTGCACGCCCTGGCCCATCTCGGCGCGCGGCATGGCGAGGATCGTGGTGCCGTCGGCGGCGAAGCGCAGCCAGCCGTTCAGCGCGATCTCGCCGAGCGTGGCGAAGCGCGCCGCGTCACCGAGCCGGCTGCGCGGCGGCATGAGGCCCCAGCCCACAAGCAGGGCGCCGCTGGCGGCGGCGGTCGACAGAAGAAACGTGCGGCGCTTCATCGATCGGTGTCCAGGAGAGTGTCGCGGTGCAAGCGCGTCAGGCCCTCGCGAGCGCCTTCGCCGCGCGATGGATCGCGGCGCGCACGCGCTGGTAGGTGCCGCAGCGGCACAGGTTGCCGATCGCAGCGTCGATGTCCGCGTCGCTCGGCGCCGGCGTCTGCGCGAGCAGCCCCGCGGCCGCCATCAGCATGCCGGACTGGCAGTAGCCGCATTGCGGCACCTGCGCGTCGATCCACGCCGTTTGCAGCGCGGCGTAGCGCGTCGCCGCGAGGCCCTCGATGGTGGTCACCCTGCGACCCTCGATGCCGGCGACCGGCAGCACGCAGGTGCGCACCGGCGCGCCGTCGAGCAGGACGGTGCAGGCGCCGCAGGCGGCGATGCCGCAGCCGAACTTGGTGCCGGTGAGGGACAGCACATCGCGCAAGGCCCAGAGCAGCGGCATGGCGGGGTCGGATTCGAGGCTGGCAGGCGTGCCGTTCAGTTCGAACGCGATGGGCATGGCGCTAGCCTGGCGAGTCGTTCAGGTGGCAGGCCGACAGGTGCCCGGGCGACACCTCGACCAGCGCGGGCGTCGCTTCCCGGCAACGCGGCAGCGCATGCGGGCAGCGGGGGTGGAAGTGACAGCCTGGGGGCGGGTCGATCGGCGAGGGAATTTCGCCGCGGATCGGCTGGAAGGCGGTGCGGCGGGTTTCCAGTCGCGGCACCTGTTCGAGCAGCGCCCGGGTGTAGGGATGGTTCGCGTGCGCGAAGATCTCCTCCACCGGGGCGGATTCGACCACCCGGCCGAGGTACATGATGACCACGCGGTCAGACAGGTGCTCGACCACGCCAAGGTCGTGGCTGATGAAGAGATACGTCAGCCCGAGGCTCGCGCGCAGGTCCGAGAACAGGTTGAGGATCTGCGCCTGGATCGACACGTCCAGCGCGGCCACCGCTTCGTCGCAGACCAGGAACTCCGGCTTCACCGCCAGCGCGCGCGCGATGCCGATGCGGGCGCGCTGGCCGCCGGAGAACTGGTGGGGAAAGCGCTTCGTGTAGGAGGCGTCGAGGCCGCAGCGCGCGAGCACCTCGGCGACATAGGCGTCCTGTCCGGCGGCGTCGACGATGCCGTGCACGCGCGGTGCCTCGCCGACGATCTCGCCGACGCGCAGGCGCGGGTTGAGCGAGGCGTAGGGGTCCTGGAAGATCATCTGCACGCGCAGCGCCGCGCGCTTCGCCTCGGTTGCGTCCATCTCGGCGGCGGTGCGGCCGCGAAAGCGGATCACGCCCTCGCTCGGGCGCAGGATGCCGGCGACCATGCGGCCCAGGGTCGACTTGCCGCAGCCGGATTCGCCGACCAGCCCGACCACCTCGCCCTCGGCGATCGACAGCGACACCGCGTCGACCGCGTGCACGGTTTCCTCGCGCACGCTGGCGCCGAAGCGCGCCGCGAGCCGCGCGGCGAAATCCAGCGACCTGGTGAAGCGCTTGCCGACGCCCTCGAGTTCGATCAGCGGGGTGCTCATGCGAGCGCCTCCGCCACCGGGTGGAAGCAGCGTACCCGCCGGGCCTCGCCGGCGGCTTCGAGTTCCGGCATCTGCACGCAGCGCGCGTCCGCGTAGCCGCAGCGCGCGCGAAAGGCGCAGCCCGGCGGCAGGTCGATGAGCGGCGGCGTGGTGCCGGGAATCTGCGCCAGCGCCCGGCCGCGCCGGTTACGGCCCGGCACCGAGCCGATCAGGCCGCGGGTGTAGGGATGGCGCGGGTCGTCGAGCACCGCGTCGACCGTGCCTTCCTCGACGATGCGGCCGGCGTACATGACGAGGATCCGGTCGGCCAGCCCCGCCACCACGCTCAGGTCGTGGGTGATCCAGACCAGCGCGGTGCCGGTGTCGCGGCACAGGGCCTGCATCTCGTGCAGGATCTGCGCCTGGATGGTGACGTCGAGCGCCGTGGTCGGCTCGTCGGCGATGATCAGCTTCGGCTGGTTGAGCAGCGCGATGGCGATCGCCACGCGCTGGCGCATGCCGCCGGAGAACTGGTGCGGGTAGGACTTCAGGCGCGCGTCCGGCGCCGGGATGCCGACCCGCTCGAGCGCGGCGCGCGCGCGCGCCAGCGCCGCCGCCTCGCCCACGTCCTCGTGCGCGAGCACCGCCTCGACCATCTGCGTGTCGATGCGCAGCACCGGGTTCAGCGTCATGGTCGGGTCCTGGAACACCATCGAGATGCCGGCGCCGCGCACCTTGCGCAGCGCCTGCTCCGGCAGGCCGACGAGGTCGCGGCCCTCGAACAGCACGCGGCCCGAGACGATGCGTCCGGGCGGGTCGACCAGCCCGAGGATGGAGTAGCCGGTGACGCTCTTGCCGCATCCGGACTCGCCCACCAGCCCGAGCACTTCGCCGGCATGCACCTCGAAACTCACGCCGTCCACCGCGCGCACCTCGCCCGCCCGGGTGAAGAAACGGGTGTGCAGGTCCTCGACGCGCAGCACGGCTTCGGCCACGCGTTCAGCGCTCCAGGCGCGGGTTGAGCACGTCGCGCAGCCGGTCGCCGACCAGGTTGATCGACATGATGGTGACCAGCAGCGCGAGGCCCGGGTAGAAGCTGATCCAGTACTTGCCGGAGAGCATGTACTCGAAGCCGTTGGCGATCAGCAGGCCGAGGGACGGCTCGGTCTGCGGCAGGCCGACGCCGAGGAAGGACAGCGTCGCTTCGAGCGAAATCGCGTGCGCGGTCTGCAGCGTGCCGACCACGATCATCGGCGCGAGGCAGTTCGGCAGCAGGTGGCGCAGGACGATGCGCCAGCCGGGCAGGGCGAGGCATTGCGCCGCCTCGATGTATTCCTTCTGCCGCTCGACCAGCGCGGTGCCGCGCACCGTGCGCGCGTAATAGGCCCACTGCACCATGACCAGCGCGAGGATCACCTTGTCGATGCCCTTGCCGAGGATGGCCACCAGGATCAGCGCGACCAGGATCGCCGGGAACGACAGCTGCACGTCGACCACGCGCATGACGAAGGCGTCGAACTTGCCGCCGCGCCAGGCCGCGGCCAGCCCGATGGTCATGCCGAGCACCAGGGCGATCAGGCCCGAGGCCACGCCCACCCCGAGGCTGATCCGCAAGCCATAGAGCATGGCGCTCAGCATGTCGCGGCCGGCGCCGTCGGCGCCCAGCCACAGGGTGAAGCCTGCGCCGCCCTTCTCGCCCGGGGCGAGGCGCGCGTCCAGCACGCTGACAGTGCCGAGGTCGTACGGGTTCTGCGGCGCGATCAGCGGCGCGGCGAGCGCCGCCAGCACCAACAGCAGGAGCAGCGCGAAGGAGGCGGTGGCGATGCGGTCGCTGAAGAAGCTCGCGGCGAAGCGCCGCCACGGCGATTCCGGCGCGGGCAGGGCCGGCGCGTCGAGGCGTTCAGGGACGGCGCTCAATGTTTTGCCTCGCTCAGCCGCACGCGCGGGTCGAGCACCGAGTACAGGATGTCGACCACCAGGTTGATCAGCACGAACATCAGCACCGTGACGATCAGGTAGGCGACCACCACCGGCCGATCGAGGCGCTGGATGGAATCGATGAGCAGCTTGCCCATGCCCGGCCATGCGAACACCGTCTCGGTCACCACCGAAAAGGCGATCAGGCCGCCGAGCTCCAGTCCGAGCACCGTGACGACGGGAATCAGGATGTTCTTCAGCACGTGCACCATGATGATGCGGCCGGGCGCCAGGCCCTTGGCGCGGGCGAAGCGCACGTAGTCCTGCAGCGCCGCCTCGCGCGTGCCGGCGCGCGCGAGGCGCGTCACCAGCGCGAGCTTGAACAGCGCGAGGTTCACCGCCGGCAGCAGCAGGTGGCGCAGCCCGTCCCAGCTGAGGAAGCTCACCTGCACGCCGAGGAAGGCCGTGGTCTCGCCGCGGCCGGTGGAGGGCAGCCAGCCCAGCATCACCGCGAACACCATGATCATCATCAGCCCGACCCAGAAGGTGGGCAGCGAGAAGCCGAGGATCGAGCCGCTCATGATGGCGCGCCCGGCGATCGACTCCGGGTACAGGCCGGCGAACATGCCCAGCGGGATGCCGAACACCACGGCGATGATGAAGGCCACCAGCGCGAGTTCAACGGTCGCCGGCATGCGCTGCAGGATGAGCTTCAGCGCAGGCTCGCCCTGGACGAAGGAATTGCCGAGGTCGCCCTGCAGCGCGTTCCAGAGGAAGTGCAGGTACTGCTCGTGGAGCGGCCGGTCGAGGCCGAGGCGCTGCACGAAGCGCTCGATCTCCTGCTGCGTCATGTCATCCGAGATCAGGATGTGCACCGGGTCGCCGACGACGTGGATGCCGACGAAGACGATGAGCGACATCGCCAGCACCACGGCGAGGCTTTGCAGCAGGCGGCGGAGGATGAAGACCGACATGCGGAGGGCGGCGGTCCCGGGCGCGCGCCCGGGGTCCGCTCAGCCCGTCCTTGCGGGCGCGCTCAGTTCCCTTTCTTCACTTCGTCCGCGCGCGTGTTCTCGTCGGTGCGCGGCGTGTAGGTGAAGCCCTTCTTCAGCGCCCAGGTGTTCACCTGGTAGTGCAGCGGGATGATGCCGACGTCCTCGATCGCGATCTCGGTGGCCTGCGCGAGCAGCGCCTTCCTCTTCGGGTCGTCCACCGTGGCCAGCGCCTCGGCGAGCACCTTGTCGAACTCGGGGTTCGAGTAGCGCCCGCGGTTCGAGGCGCCCATGCCCTTGTCGCGATTGTAGGTTGCGAGCAGCGACTTCAGGGGCGAGGAGGCTTCGCCGGTGCCCGAACCCCAGCCGACCAGGATGAAGCTGAACTTCGGCTCCTTCTGCGGACTGCCGCTGGAGGCTTCGCGGAAGAACACGCTGGAAGTCATGGTCTCGACCTTCGTCTCGATGCCAAGGCGCGTGAGCATCTGCGCCACCGCCTCGAGGATCTTGGCGTCGTTCGGGTAGCGGTCGTTCGGGCCGTGCACCGTCATGCGAAAGCCGTTCTGGAAGCCGGCCTCGGCGAGCAGCTTCTTCGCGCCCTCAAGGTTGTAGGGCACGGGCTTCAGCTTCGTGCTGACGCCGAAGAAGCTGTCCGGCAGCAGCTGACCGGCCTTGATCGCTACGCCTTCCATCACACGCGAGACGATGGCGTCGCGGTCGATCGCCATCGAGATCGCCTGGCGCACGCGGCGGTCGCGCAGCGGGTTCTTGATCGGCTTGCCGTCCTTGCCCTGGATGTAGGGCGAGTCGTCGCGGAAGTGGTCGAGGTGCAGGTAGATGATCCGGTTCGACACCGTCTGCGCGATGGTGACCTTCGGGTCCTTCTTCAGTCGCTCCATGTCGGTGGAGGGCACCTCGTCGATCAGATCGACGTCGCCCGCGAGCAGCGCGGCGACGCGCGAGGGGTCGGATTTGATCGGGCGGAAGGTGACCTTGTCCCAGGGCGGCTGCGCACCCCAGTACAGCTTGTTGCGCTGGACCGTGATGCGGTTGCCGGGCGCGTATTCGGCAAAGCGGAACGGGCCGGTGCCGATGGCCGCCTTGCCCGAGTTGTAGTCCGGCGTGCGCGCCCCGCTGCCGTTCTTCCTCGAGACGATGAACACCGTCGAGACGTCGTTCGGCATCAGCGGGTAGGGCGTCGCGGTCTTGATGTTCACCGTGTGGTCGTCGACCTTCGTCACCGTCTTGCCGCGGATGTAGGTGCCGAAGGACGAGGGGCTGCCCTCGACGTTCGGCGCGCGCTCGAAGGTGAACACCACGTCATCCGCGGTGAACGGCGTGCCGTCGTGGAACTTGACGCCCTTCCTCAGCTTGAATTCCCAGGTGGTGGGGTCCACCGCGCGCCAGGATTCGGCCAGCCCGGGCACCAGGCGCTGCTTGTCGTCCTGCTCGACCAGGCGCTCGAACACGTGCCCCATCACCGAGTTGTTGGGCGTGAGGTTGTGGAAGTGCGGGTCCATCGAGGTCGGTTCCGAGGCGACGCCGATGCGCAGGTCCTGCGCGTGCAGCGGGGCGCTCGCGAACAGCGACGCGGCGAACAATGCGGAAAAGCATGCGGCGGCGCCGCGACCAACGATCTTCATGACGGGTCTCCTCCCGGTCTTGACGAGCGGATTATCGGGGCAGTGCCCGAATGCTGCAATGGAACAGCCGGGGCTCAGCCGCCGTCAGGCGCCGTCGGGCGCGCGCTCAGGCGCCGTCGGACGCGCGCTCAGGCGCGCGGGGCCGGCGTGCGGTACTCGGCCAGCCAGTAATGGGGCAGTTCGGTCCACGCGAAGTCCCGGCAGCCCGGGGGCAGGCCGGCCCCGAAGTCGGCGCGCCCGGGGAAGTTCTTCAGCACCTCGTGGCGGCTGCCGTCGGCAAGGCACCGCGTCTGGAAGGTGTCGCCGCCGGCATCGCGGCGGGTGAGCGGCGTGCTCGAGCCCTCGACGTAGCGGTTGTCGAGGAACACCACCTGCGCCCCGGGGGCGAGGCGGGCGTGCAGGCCGGCGAGGAAGGCCGCGCAGCGGGCGCGCGGCACGTGCGACCACCAGAACCCGGCGAAGCAGGCATCGTGGTCCTGCGCGGCCGGCGGCAGCGCGTAGGCGTCGCCGATGCGGTAGTCCACGGTCGCCCCGGCGGCCGGCTTGGCGCGGGCGATCTCGAGCACCGCCTCGTTCGCGTCCAGCGCGAGCACCGATGCCGCGCCGCGGGCGATGTGCGACGTCCAGTAGCCTGTGCCGCAGGCGATCTCGAGCAGGCGCCGGCCCGCGAACCGCCCCGACAGCCGTTCGCGCAGCAGCGCGAGGTCGGCCTGCCGTTCGGGCTTGTCGTAGATGCGCTCGTACTCGGCGGCGCGGCGGGCGTAATAGGCCCTGAGGTCGGTGTCGGTGCTCATGGGGGCCTGTGTTTTCGCGGATCGTGCAGGGCGCGCCCGCGGTATGCTAGCGCAATGACGCCGCCCCTACGGATCCACGGCCCGTCCGGCGTGCCGTCGGCGCTGGTGTTCGATTCGCCCCATTCCGGCAACGACTTTCCCGCGGACTTCGGCGCCGCGGTCGAGGTCCATGAACTGCGCGGCGGCGAGGATTGCTGGATCGACGAACTCTGGGCCGAGGCCGCGCAGGCGTGCGGCGCGCCGCTGCTCGCGGCCACCTTCCCGCGCACCTGCATCGATGCCAACCGCCACGTCGACGACATCGACCCGGACCTGCTCGACGCGCCCTGGCCGGGGACGCTGCGGCCGAGCGGCAAGGCGCGCATCGGCAAGAGCCTGGTCTGGCGCACGCTGGACGACGGCCGGCCGATCTACGCGCGCCGTTTGCCGGTGGCCGAGGTGCAGCAGCGCATCGCCGCCTGCCATGCGCCCTACCACGCGGCGCTGCGTGGCCTGCTGGATGCGGCGCACCGCCGCCACGGCCGGGTCTGGCACCTGAACTGCCATTCGATGAAATCCGTGGCCGGCCGCCAGAGCGACGACGGCGAGGGCCGGGTGCGCGCCGATTTCGTGCTCGGCGACCGCGACGGTTCCACCTGCGCGCCGGCGTTCACCGGCTTCGTGCGCGACGCGCTCGCCGGCATGGGCTACCGCGTCAGCGTCAACGATCCGTACAAGGGCGTCGAGCTGGTGCGCGCCTACGCCGATCCGGCCGCCGGCCGCCACAGCCTGCAGGTCGAGGTCAATCGCGGGCTGTACATGGATGAAGTCACGCTGGCGAAGCATGCCGGCTTCGCGGCGCTTCGCGCCAACCTCACCCGGCTCGCGCAGGCGATCGCCGGTTTCGTCAACACGCAGCAGGAGACAGGATGAGCGAGCATTTCCCGGTCGAACTCGAGGCGCCGGACATCAGCGCCTGGCGCAGCAGCAACACCGGCGTCGACTACGTGCACGTCTTCGATTCCGGGCGACCGGGCCCGAACGTCATGGTGCAGGCGCTGACCCACGGCAACGAGATCTGCGGCGCGATCGCGCTCGACGCCCTGCTGCGCGAGGGCCTGCGCCCACGGCAGGGGCGGCTGACGCTCGCCTTCGCCAACATCGCGGCCTACGAACGCTTCGACATCGACGACCCGGACCGCGCGCGCTTCGTCGACGAGGACATGAACCGGGTGTGGGCCGACGACACGCTGTTCGGCGCCGGCGACTCGGTCGAGTTGCGCCGCGCGCGCCTGCTTCAGCCCTTCGTCGACGCGGCGGACTTCCTGCTCGACATCCATTCGATGCACGAGCCCTGTCGCCCGATCATGGTCTGCGGCACGATCGACAAGAACGCCGGATTCGCGCGCCGCATCGGCGTGCCCGCGGACCTGCTGATCGACACCGGGCATCCGGCCGGCCTGCGCATGGTCGAGCGAGGCGGCTTCGGCGACCCGAAGAGCCCGAAGGCCGCGGTGCTGATCGAATGCGGGCAGCACTGGGAAAAGCCGGCCGCCGAGGTAGCGACGGACACGCTGGCGAGGTTCCTCTACGTGACCGGGGCGGCGGACGCCGAGTGGGCGCGACGTCACCAGCGGGTCACGCCGCCCGCGGTGCAGCGCATCGTGCGCGTGACCGAGCCGGTGACGGCGAAGAGCGACGCCTTTCGCCTGGCGCGCCGCTTCCGCGGGCTGGAAGTGGTGCCCAGGGCCGGCACGCCGGTGGCCACCGACGGCGACACCGTGTGGAAGACGCCCTACGACGACTGCGTCATGGTGATGCCCTCGATGGTGCACGTGAAGGCCGGGCGCACCATGGTGCGGCTCGGGCGCTACGACGCCTGAAGACGCCGACCTCGCACCCAGCGGCTCAACGCTTGCCCCAGAGTTCCTCGAGGCGGCGGTAACGCCCGCAGCCGGTGACGTAGAACTTGTACCGCGCCGGGTTCTTCTTGTAATAGTCTTGGTGATAGTCCTCGGCCGGCCAGAAGGTCTCGGCCGGCAGGATCGGCGTGTAGAGCTCGTTGGAGAACTTCTTCGTCTTCTCGACCTTCGCCTTCGAGGCCTCGGCGGCCAGCTTCTGCGCCGGGGTGTGGAAGAAGATCGTCGGGCGGTACTGCGAGCCGACGTCGCAGAACTGGCGGTCCATCACCGTCGGGTCGTGGTTCACCCAGAAGTGCTCGAGCAATCGCTCGTAGCTCACCTTCGCGGGATCGTAGGTCACCTCGACCACCTCGGTGTGCAGCGTGCGGCCGGTCGAGACCTGCTCGTAGCTCGGGTTCTTCGTCGTGCCGCCCATGTAGCCGGACACCGTGGCCATGACGCCGGGCAGCTTGTCCATCGCTTCCTCGACGCACCAGAAGCAGCCCCCGGCGAAGGTGGCCTTGGCGAGCGCCTGCGCCTGGGCGCCGGCGGATGCGAGAAAGAGCAGGGTGAAGGCGAGCGTGCGAAGCATGGGCCTCTCCATTGGTCGGTGCGGTCGGACGGGGATGCGGCTTGGTCGCGCCCGCGCCCCGGTCCTTACTGGACCTTTGCCTTGGCGCGCAGGTCGCGCACCATGTTCTCGATCTTGCGCTGGGTGAGCTGCTGCATGATGCGCGGCTTGAGCTGCTCGAAGGCCGGCATCTGCAGCGGGCGCACGTCCTCGAGGCGGATCACGTGCCAGCCGAACTGGGTCTTCACCGGGGCCTCGGTCATCTGGCCCTTCTGCAGCTTGAGCACCGCGTCGCCGAAGGCCTTGTCGAAGGCCGTGGTGACCACCCAGCCGAGGTCGCCGCCGGAGGCGCGGGTGCCGGTGTCGCGCGACTGCTTCGCGAGTTCCTCGAACTTCGTGCCGCCCTTGATGCCGGCGATCGCCTTCTTCGCCTCGTCCTCGGTCTCGAGCAGCACATGACGGGCGCGGTATTCCTTCTCCGGCGCGTTGGCGCGGGTTTCCTCGTAGGCCTTGCGCATCTCCTCCTCGGAGACCGGGTTGGCGCGGATCCACTCGCGCATGAACAGGCGCACGATCGTCGCCTGCTGGGCGAGTTCGTACTCGGTGTCGATCTCGGGCTTCTTCAGCAGGCCGGTGCGCCGCGCCTCCTGCAGGATCACCTCGCGGTTGATCAGGTCCTCGCGCACCGCGTTGCGGATCTGCTCGGGGGGCCGCCCGGCGGCGCGCGGCGCCTGCTCCTGGAACAGGAATTCTCCGTTCTTCGCCGGGATCGGCACGCCGTTCACGGTGGCGAGCGGCGCGGGCTGGGCGTGCAGTGCGCCGGCGGCGAGCAGGCCTGCGGCGAGCGCTGCGAGGGACGGGCGAGGGAACGTCATGAGCGGTGTTCTCCAGTGTCGGACCGGGGCGCGGCCCCGGCTTCGTCGGGTGCGCGCGCCGTGATGGCGAGCGCGTGGATCGGGTCCTGCATCAGTTCGCCGAGCGCGGCATAAACCAGGCGATGGCGCGCCACGGTGCCGACGCCGGCGAAACGCGGCGAGACGATCGCCACGCGCCAGTGCGTGCCGCCCCAGGGGCGGGCGCCGACGTGGCCGGCGTGCTTCGAGGAATCGTCGATCACCTCGAGGTGCAGCGGCTCGAGCGCGGCCAGGCGCGTCTCGATCTCGCGTGCGACGGCCGGGCCGCGGTCCGCGTGCGTGTTCATGATTTCTCCGCGTCCTGCGGCATGTGGCGGGCGAGAAACAAGGCCTGGCCGATGACGAAGACCAGCATCAGGCCGATGCCGCCGAACAGCTTGAAGTTCACCCACTGGTCGGTCGAGAAGCTGTAGGCCACCCAGAGGTTTGCGGCGCCCATGAAGGCGAAGAACCCGGCCCAGCTCCAGTTCAGGCGCGTCCACACCGGGTCGGGCAGCTGCATCTGCGCGCCGAGCATCGAGCGGATCAGGTTGCGGCGGAACAGCAGCGTCGCGCCGCCGAGCACCAGCGCGAAGAGCCAGTAGAGCACCGTGGGCTTCCACTTGATGAAGGTCTCGTTCTGCAGGAGCAGGGTCGCGCCGCCGAACACCACGATGATGCCGAAGCTCGCCCACAGCATCGGCTCGACCTTGCGGCCGCGGAACTTCACCCAGCCGACCTGCGCCATGGTCGCGAGGATCGCCACCGCGGTGGCGACGTAGATGTCCGCCACCTTGAAGGCGACAAAGAACAGGATGATCGGGAAGAAATCGAAGAGGAATTTCATCGGCGCAGGGGAAATTCTAGCAGCACCGCCCCCGCATGTTGCGCCGCGCCATCGGCCGTTCGTCGCGTATCCGCTGCGCCTGTCGCCGCGCTCAGGCGAGTTTGCGGTGGCGGCGGTGCCAGTCGAGGATGCCCTCGTCCGGATAGCCGCGAAAGCGCCGGTCGCCGGCGCGCACGGCAGGCACCACCCAGTCGGGCTTCGAATCCAGCATGATGTGCTCGCGATGGCGCGGCCGCGGCAGCGGCGTGTCGATGGCCGAGGCGAAGGGATAGACGTTCTCCGGCCAGCGCGGATCCGCCACCCAGAGCGCGCTCGCGCAGCGCGTGCAGAAGTGGCGCCGGCCCGGCGAGCGCGTCCGGGCCCGCGGCGAAAGCCTTGCGCGGTACACGCCAACGTGCGCGCGACCCTCGACCTTCAGCGACGCCGCCTCGCCCATGATGTTGATCGCAAAGCCGCCGCCGCCGGCGGTCTTGCGGCAGATCGAGCAATAGCAGGCCATGTACGGCACCGGCGTGCGCGTGCGTACCGAAAAGCGAACCGAGCCGCAGTGACAGGACCCTTTGAGCAGCATGCGAAGGTAATATAGGCCAACTCGGGGCGGGGCGCTTTCCCGTCAGGGAGGCCGCATGTCACGTATGAGGAATGTCGGCGATGCAGAGGGGCCCGGTGCCCCGCGCTGAGCGCGTCGCGCGCCTCGCGCTGGCGCTTGCCCTGGTCTGCGGCAGCGCTGGCGTCGGCGCGCAGGGCCCGACCGGCGGCCCGGTCGATGCGCCCAATCCTGTGGAAGCGATCGGCAACGCGGTGCGCGGGTTGTTCGGCACGCTGTTCGGCGGCGACGAGAAGAAGGCCCCGGCGAAGCCGGCAGCCGGGACGCCCCCCGCGCCGCCTGCCGTGGCGGTGCCCGCGCCTGTCGCGCCGGCGGCAGCCCCTGCGGCCGAAGCGACACCGACCGCCCCCGCCGCAAGTGCCGCGCCGGAGGCGGCAACGTCCGACGCGAGATTCAGCCGCCCCGGAGCGCCGTACGCCAAGCCGACGCCCTACGCACGCACCACCGGCGGCCTGCACGAGGCGATCGCCGCGGGCGACCGCGAGCGTGCGATCCGGCTGGTGGAGGCGGGCGCCGACATCCACGCCAAGGACGCGGGCTCCGGCGCCACGCCGCTGCACTACGCGGTGATGCGCGGCGACCAGCAGATGGTGGAGTTGCTGATCGGGCGCGGGGCCGACGTCAACAGCAAGACGCGCACCGGCATGAGCACCCTGCACACCGCGGTGTTCTACCAGCGGCTCGAGGTCGCGGAGTACCTGATCGAGAAGGGCGCCGACGTCAACGCGAAGAGCGCCAGCGGGGTCACGCCTGCGGGACTGGCGTGGATGGCGCGCAACGACCCGATGCGCGCGATGTTGCAGGCGAAGGGCGCGCAATAGCCCGACCCTGCCGCGACGGGCGCCGACTGCGCCTAATTGGTAACATATAAGTTACTAAAACGGCCGGACCCGCGCCGGGCGCCGGCTCAGGCCTCGCGCGCCCGGTCCCAGAGGTTCGGCACTTCGGTGTTGTGGTAGCCGGAGATGAAATCGCGCGGCGCGCCGCTGGCGGCATCGAAGACGTGGCGGCGCACCGCGCCGATGTTCGCGCCGTACACATGGATGCTGATCGCGGTCCCGGTGTCGCCGGCGTTCGATACCACGTGCACGTCGCCGATGCGCGGCGAGACGCGGTCCACCTGGCCGGGGGTGACCCGGTGCTCGCCGGTCTTCGCCAGTGCGCGGCCGGCGACCGGGTCTGCGTACTCCTCGCAGCGCTCCTCGCCGCGCATCACGCCGACCAGCCCCCAGACGGTGTGGTCGTGCACCGGCGTCTTCTGCCCGGGGCGCCAGACGAAGCTGGCCACCGAGAAGCGCTCGAGCGGGTCGCAATGCAGCAAATACTGGCGATAGCCCTCGTCGGAGGGTCGTGCGAACGCCTCGGGCAGCCAGTCATCGGTGGCGATCAGCGTGCCGAGCAGGCGCTCGCCGTCGTCCAGCATGCGGGCCTCGTCGGCGCCGTGGCGCTCGACGAGGGTGGTGAACTCGCGCACGAAGCTGCGCAGGCGTGAAATGGATGTCATGGGCGAAGGGTAGCGGCAGCGGGTGGCTTTGTGCAATGCGCGCCGTCCATTGATGCTGCCGCGACGTACGAAACCGTTGAGCGTGCGCCGCGTCAGTTGCGCCGCAAGCCAAGCTCCGCAAGCACCTCGGTGGTGTGTGCGCCGAGCGCAGGCGGTGCGCGCCGTGGAACCGTGCCCGGTCCGAGCGGCGAGACGAAGGTGCGGGTCTGCGCGCCGCCGGGCAGGCCGAGCGGCTGCACCCAGCCGTAGTGCGCCACTTGCGGGTCCGCGAGCGCCTGCGAGTAACTGTTGATCGGCGCGCAGGGCACGCCGCGCTCGCGCAGGATCGCGAGGCAGGCCACCGTGGTGTGCGCCGCGCTGGCCGCTTCCCACAGGTCCTTCAGCGCCGATTGGTTCTGTGCGCGCAGCGCGGTGCTCACGAAGCGCGGGTCGGACACCAGCGCTTCCAACCCCAGGCCCTCGCAGGCGCGGCGAAAGAGCTCGTTGTTGCCTGCCGCCATGACGTAATGGCCGTCACGCGCGCGAAACGCCTGGTAGGGCGCGTTGCGCGGGTGCGCCGAGCCGAGCTTCACCGGGTCGCGATCGTTGCCAAAGTACTCGGAGGTCTGCAGCGCGCCGATGGCAAGCGTGGTACCGAGCATTGGCACGTCGAGGTGCGTGCCCTGTCCGGTTCGCCGCGCCTCGAAGAGTGCCGCTGTCACCGCAAACGCGGCATACAGCCCGGCGGCGAAGTCGGTGAGCGGCACGCCGCACTTCACCGGCGGCCCGCCCGGTTCGCCGGTCACGCTCATCACGCCGCCCATCGCCTGCAGCGTGACGTCGAAGCCGCCTTCGCGCGCGCGCGGCCCCTGCTGGCCGTAGGCGGAGACCGACGCATAGACGAGGGCGGGCTTGTCCTTCGCGAGACCTTCGTAGCCGTGGCCGAGGCGCG
>DATCYZ010000065.1:0-4488 GCA_036526195.1 Burkholderiales bacterium | reverse complement strand
CGATCGAAGGCTGCACCAGGACGTCGCAGGCGCCGAGCAGCCCCGGCAGTGCGTCATGGCCGATGCGGCCCGCGAAGTGCACCCGGTCCGCAACCCCCGCCTCGCGCGCCGCATTCTCGAGGACGGCACGTTCCGGCCCTTCGCCGATCACGAGGAAGTGCACGCGCCCGGGCAACGCGACGAGGCTCTCGATCACGATCCGCAACCCCTTCCAACCGACCAGCCGACCGATGCTGGCCAGCACGAAGGCATCCATTGGCAGCCCGAACCGCGCCAGTGACCCTGGATCACGCTTTTCGGGTGCGAACCGTTCGGTGTCCACGCCGTTGTGGATCACCTCCACCGGCCGGCCGTAGCGCGCCTCCACCTGGCGCGCGTTGTAGCCGCTCGAGGAGGCCATGAGATCCACCGCGCCCGAGAACCAGCGGTCACCGGCGAAAAAATCCGTGCCGCCGGAACGAAACAGCGTGCGGGCGCGCAGGCCGCGCTGGCGCGCGCGCCAGAGGATCGGAAAGTCGAAAGGCTTGTTCACGATCACCGCATCGTAGCCGCCCTCGACCAATGCGCCGAGCGAGTGACGGGCGAACGACAGGCGCTCCATCAGCCGCCTGAAGCGGGTGCCGAGGTTCGGCCAGTCGGGTTCGGCGCGAAACGGAAAGGTGCGAAACCCGATCTCCGGGTAACGCGCCGCCCCCCGATTGCCCGCGAGAATCGTCACGTCATGGCCGCGCCCCGCGAGCGCGCGCCCGACCTCCCAGCAGTAGGTTTCCAGTCCACCCGGCATGAAGCTCGCCGTCACGTTGTAGAACGCGACCTTCACCGACCCGCGCCCCGGGCGTGCGCCGCCCCGGCGAGCAAGCCGGTGAGCGCCCAGAAGAGCAATGACAGGTCGCGCTGGAAGAAGTCGTTCGTCATGTTGCGAGCGAACACGCCCACGACGAGGAGCACGCCGGCGATGCCGATAGCGCGCACCAGTGCGTCAGACGAGCGCGCGAGGCGCATCCAGTGCACGAGCAATGCGCCGAACAGACCGAGGATGGCAACGAGTCCCGGTATGCCCAACTGAATACCGTAATCCAGGACGAGGTTGTGCGCGTGCCAGAACATGTCCGGGCGATCCTTCATCTCGGGGTACGCCTTTGCCATCATGCCGCGCCCGAACCCGTGACCCGTCAGCGGCTCCTGAACCACCCGTTCCAGTACCTGCCACCAGTTTGCGAGCCTTGGGTCCTGCTGGACGATTGCGCCGGTCTTCGGATCCACGCCAATCACCTGCCCCGAGCCCGTAGAGCTGTCTGCCCCAAACCCTGCGTCCGTGCCAAATCGAAGCGTGGACGCAAGCTGCATCGCGGCGAAGGACAGAATCAGGATCACCACCAAAACGACGGGGAAGACCGCATTGCGCGGACGCCACAGACCGGTCATGCGCAGAACGACGGCGAGCACGAGCCCTTGTACGGCAATGGCCATCCACAATCCGCGTTGGCCCGTGAACAAGCCGGTCGCGAGGCCCAGCGCTGCAAGCAGCGCGATCAGTGCGCCCGTACGTCGCCCACCCAGGCGCATCGCGCCTGCAACCGCCAGAATCGGCATTACCGTGACAAGGTAGGTCGAGAACGTTCCGGTTCCACCGAACCGGCTCGCTTCGTTCCATATGCCGTAATGCAGTCGCGCAGCGATCGCCCACACCGTAAGCACCAGGAACGCCGCCAACAGCACGCCGACGGCCTGCCGCAACCGCATCTCGCTGCGCACCATGACGAAGAACGTGGTCAAGGCGAGCATCCCGTAGACCACTTCGGTCTTCCATTCCCCGATCGAATACGCGGGATCCCGCGACGCCACGGCAAGCGCGAGCGGCAGCAGCGCCCAGAACGCGATCCAGCGCCACGCCGGCAGGCTCCCCGGCAGCGCCGGCGTGCGCGCCGGCCACCACTGCCAAACGGCGATGCCGAAGGCGGTGAACAACGCCAGCAGCCGCAATGCCACCGTATGGGTGAACGGCAGGATGAAAAGAAAAGTTCCGGCCGGCACCAGCCACCAGGTGTTGCGGGTCGTGTTCACGCGCCGGCCCTCGCGCGCCCGAGCAGCACGTCATACAGGTCCTCGAATGCATCCGCGACCCGCTGCCAGTCGAAAGAATCTTCTACTCTGTGGCGCAGCCAGCGCCCGGCCGCCTCGCAGTCTTCCCCCGAATCGAGATAGCGCGCGATCCCCGCGGCGAGTTCGTCCGGGTCCTCGGGACGCTCGACGAAACGGAACGCGTCGCAGCCTTCCAGGAACTCGGTGATGCCGCCGCGCGCCGCCGCCACGATCGGCAGCCCGGCGGCGGCGGCCTCGAGCATCACGGTGGGAAACGGATCGGGCCAGAGCGACGGCAGCGCGAAGACGTCGCCCGCAAGGAGAAAGTCATGCATCTGCCCCGGGTGCAGGCTGCCGACCCAGTGCGCGCCTTCAAGCGACGCGATGCGCGCGGTCACCGCACGCCCGTAAACCGCTTTCTCGTTGCGCGGATCGTCGCTGTCGCGAACGTTCCCGGCGAGGAGCAACTCCACCGGCTGGCCCGGGCGCGCGCGCAGGCGCTCGAAGGCGTCGAGCAGTTCGTGCACGCCCTTTTCCTTCACCAGCCGGCCGGCAAACAGCACGACCTTCGCCGCCGGATCGGTGACGCCGAACCGGGCGCGCAGCGCCGCGCGCTCCGCCGCCGGCACCGTCCAGTGCGGCGGACGCGCCGCGGCGTCCACGCCGGTATGCAGCACCTGGATGCGTTCGGCGGGGATCCGGTTCTCGTTCTCCAGCCAGCGGGCGATATGCCCGCTCGCCGCAAGCCAGCGCGCCACCCGGGGGACGGTGGCCGGCTCGATCGGTTTCTCGTTGGCCACGTGCACGACGACCGGCAGGGCGCTGTCGCTCAGTCGCTGAAGGAGCCCGGACAGCAGCTTGGGTTCGTTGTGCACATGCAGGATCGCGGCGTTCTCGGCCTGCGCAATGCGCCACATGCGTTCGGTATAGGGCAAGGGGTCGAGGCGGCTCAGTTTCTGGAACAGGCGTCGATACACGCGGCCGATGCGTACGCGGCGCACGTGCATCGCGCCGATCGTCTCGCTTTCCGCTTCTCCGGGGAAATGCCCGCACACGACCACCGGGCGATAGCGTTGCTGGCGCAGCGACACCTGCTCGACGCGCAGTTCCGTGCCGGCCGGGTCACGCGGCGGAAACGGATTGTACGCGGGCAGCAGGTGCGCAACGACGGGCTTCGCGCTCCCGATCATGATGCACCCTGCGCGGAAAGCTGCCTTGCAAGGGCTTCGGCCACCTCCGCGGCACCGATCTGCCGCATGCAATGGTTCGGCACGTACGGGCAGCGCTTGTCGATGCACGGATCGCAGGTCTGCGGCTTTTGCAGCGTGATCGCGCGCGCGCGCGGCGGCAGCGGCCCGACCAGCGTCGCGAACGTCGGCGCATACAGGCCGACGACCGGACGGTCGAGCGCGGCGGCAAGGTGCAGCATGCCGGTATCCGGCCCCACGACACAGCGCGCGTCGAGCAGCGCGCCGGCGGACTCGACCAGCGACAGATCGCCGGCGACGACCGCAACCCGCGCCGGCGGCAGCCCTTCGGCCAGCGACGCCAGTCGCGCGCGGTCCGACGGGGCGCCAGTCAGCACCACCGCGTGCGACGGATGCGCAGCGAGCGCGGATTCCAGGAACGCGCGCGCCTGCGGCAGGGGCCAGCATTTGTACGGGTCCGCGGCGAACGCATGGTAGACCCAGTAGGGCGCGGCGCCGAGGCGCACGGCCAGCATCGCCGCCGCGCGCGATCGGGCCTGCTCGGGCAGCCGGATCCGCGGCGCCCGTTCCGCCCGCGCAATGCCGAGCGTGTCGAGGATGCGAAGGCGGTTGTCGACGTAATGCAGGCCGTCCACTGTGCGTGCGTCCGCCTCTCGCGCAGCGTTCGAGAGCAGGTGCGTCCAGCGCGTTCCTGCAGTCGGAATCCGCACGATGTGACGACTGCCCGCAAGAAAGACGAGCGGCAGGATGTCGGGATCGTTGCCGTGCAGCACGACCGTGAGTTGCGGCGCGAATCCCCTGAGTGCTGCGAGCGTCGGAAAGAAGCGCCGGTACTTTCCCGGATACCGGGTGACGCCGTCCAGGTCGGGATCCGCCTCGAAGAGCCCCGCCCAGGCCGCGCGCACGAAAAGCCGCAGTTCGGCCTTCGGAAGCGCGCGGCGCAATGCGGGAAACACCGGCGTCGACAGCACGGCATCGCCCAGCCCGGTGGTCAGCACCACCAGCACGCGCTTCAGGCCGGCCAGATCAAGCGTCGCAAGCGGCGCAACTGAATGACCCGCGCGCAGCCGGCGCGACACGGCAAGCGCCAGCAGGGCATCTGCAAAGGGCGGGTTCATTTCGCCGCCACGCCCTGAAAGATCGATTCCATGCGATCGAGCATGGTCTCCCGGGCGAAGCGCGCCTTGGCGGTCCGCGC
>DATCYZ010000064.1:0-6142 GCA_036526195.1 Burkholderiales bacterium | reverse complement strand
AGGTCGTGCATCTGGTAGGGCAGCGCGGGGTCAATGCCGAGCGCCGCGAGGTCGAGCTCGATCCAGCCCGAGTGGGGGTTGTGCGGGTCCAGGCAGACCACCGTGATGACGACGTTCTCGAGGTCGTCCGTCGCCTTCGCGTAGCACAGCAGCTGCTCGTTGTCGGTGGCGAAGAAGCGCAGGCCCCGGTCCGACTGCAGCGCGGGGTTCTCCCGACGGATGCGGTTCAGCCGGCCGATGAAGGGGGCGAGGCTGTCCGCGCGCTCCAGGTCGCGGTGGCGCAGCTGGTACTTCTCCGAATCGAGGTATTCCTCGCCGCCGGGATCGCGCGGCTCGCACTCCATCAGTTCGTAGGCCGGGCCGTAGAGGCCGTAGCTGGCGGCCAGCGTCGCCGCCAGCACGGCGCGCGCCATGAACACCGGCCGGCCGCCGAACTGCAGTGCCTCGGTGAGGATGTCCGGCGTGTTCGGCCAGACGTTCGGCCGGAAGTACTCGCGCCCCGGGCCGCGCGTGAGCTCGGTGAAGTACTCGGTCAGCTCGGCCTTGGTGTTGCGCCAGGCGAAGTAGGTGTACGACTGCGAGAAGCCGAGCTTGGCGAGCCGGTGCATCACCTTCGGGCGTGTGAAGGCCTCGGCGAGGAACAGCACCTGCGGGTGATTGCCCTTGATCTCGCCGATCACCCACTCCCAGAACGGAAACGCCTTGGTGTGCGGATTGTCGACGCGGAAGATGTGCACGCCCTGTTCGATCCAGAACTCGAACACGCTCTTCAGTTCCTCCCAGAGCGCGCGCCAGTCCGGGCTTTCGAAGTCGAAGGGGTAGATGTCCTGGTACTTCTTGGGCGGGTTCTCGGCGTACTGCACCGTGCCGTCGGGCCGCAGGCGGAACCAGGACGGGTGTTCCTTCACGTACGGATGGTCCGGCGCGCACTGGAAGGCGATGTCGAGCGCGATCTCGATATCGTGCGCCGCGGCTTCCTTTACCAGGTGCCGGAAATCCTCCAGCGACCCGAGCGGCGTGTGCACCGCCTTGTGCCCGCCTTCCCGCGCGCCGATCGCCCAGGGGCTGCCGACATCGTCCGGCCCGGCCACCAGCGTGTTGTTCGGCCCCTTGCGCTTCTCGCGGCCGATCGGGTGGATCGGCGGCAGGTAGAACACGTCGAAGCCCATGCCGGCGACATAGGGCAGGCGCGCCGCGCAGTCGCGCAAGGTGCCGTGGCGTCCGGGCTCGGCGGCCGCCGAGCGCGGGAACAGTTCGTACCAGGTGGAAAAGCGCGCGCGCTCGCGGTCGACCACCAGCGGCAGCTCAACCGGCCAGCGCGCGGCCAGGCTGCGATCGGGCAGGGCGTGCATCTGCGCGGCGGCGGCGGCGTCGAGCGCCAGCGCGCGCAGGGCGCGCAGCCCGGATTCGCCGCGGCAGTTCGCCGCCGTCGCCTCGAGGCGCTTCGCCCAGTCCTCGAGCGGCTTGCCCGCGGCACCCTCGGCCCGCGCCATGGCGGCACGCGCCAGCCCCGCGCCGACGCGCGCCGCGATGATCAGGTCCGCGGCGTCCTGGCGGCGCGCGAACTCCTGCCTCCAGGAGAGGAAGTGGTCGACCCAGGCGAGCACCGTGTAGCGGTAGCGGCCGGGGTCGGGCGCGACGAATTCGCCCGTGAACAGGTCGTTGCCGCGCGCGGTCATCCCGACTTCCTGCCACGCGATGTCGGATTCGGCGCGCCACAGCAGGACGACGCGCAGCGCGTCGTGCCCGTCGGTCAGGCAGTCGGCCTCGATGCGCACGGTTTCGCCGGTGACCCGCTTGGCGGCGAAACGCCCGCCGTCGATCGAGGGCCGCACCGCGTCGATGACGGCGCGGATGCGCCCGTCCGCGGCCTCGGTCGGTGCCGCCGTGGCGACGCGCTTCGCCGGCTTGCGCTCAGCCATGGGCGGGTCCCGAGAACATCAGGCAGGACAGCGGCGGCAGGGTCACGGTGATCGACCAGGGCCTGCCGTGCGCCCCGACCGGCGCCGCCTCGACGCCGCCGAGGTTGCCCCAGCCGGCGCCGCCGTACTCGCGCGCGTCGCTGTTCAGGACCTCGCGCCATTCGCCGCGCCCCGGCACGCCGAGCTGGTAGTTGGTCCTTGGCAGGGGCGTGAAGTTGCAGACGACAAGGATCGGCGCGCCTGCGGCCATGGCGTTCGACGCGCCTGCGGGATTGGCTTTTGGCGCGCCTGCGGCGCGGGGCTTGCGCAGGAACGACACCACGCTGTGCTCGCCGTCGTTCGCGTCGATCCATTCGAAGCCTTCGTGGGCGAAATCCACCTGCCAGAGGGCCGGCGTGTCGCGGTACACGCGGTTCAGGTCGGCCACCCAGCGCATCATGCCGCCGTGCTCGGCCTGTTCGGTCACCCACCATTCGAGCTGGTCGTCGTGCGTCCATTCGCGCCGCTGGCCGAACTCGCAGCCCATGAACAGCAGCTTCTTGCCCGGATGGCCCCACATCCAGCCGTAGAGCGTGCGCAGGTTGGCGAACTGCTGCCAGGCGTCACCGGGCATCTTGCCGAGCAGCGAACCCTTGCCGTGCACCACCTCGTCGTGCGAGAGCGGCAGCACGAAGTTCTCGTTGAAGGCGTAGATGAGCGAGAAGGTCAGGCGCCCGTGGTGGTACTTGCGGTGGATCGGGTCTTCCTTCATGTAGGCAAGCGTGTCGTGCATCCAGCCCATGTTCCACTTCATGCCGAAGCCGAGGCCGCCGAGGTACGTCGGCCGCGAGACCATCGGCCAGGCGGTCGACTCCTCGGCGATGGTGACGCAATCGGGATGGTCGCGGTAGACGGCTTCGTTCAGCATGCGCAGGAACGAGATTGCCTCGAGGTTCTCCTTGCCGCCGTACTTGTTGGGCACCCACTCGCCGTCCTTCCTCGCATAGTCGAGGTACAGCATCGAGGCCACCGCATCCACGCGCAGGCCGTCGACGTGGTACTTCTCCAGCCAGAAGAGCGCCGACGACAGCAGGAAGGCGCGCACTTCGTTTCTGCCGTAGTTGAAGATGCTCGAGTTCCACTCCGGGTGGAAGCCCTGCTTCGGGTCGGCGTGCTCGTACAGGTGGGTGCCGTCGAAGAAGCCCAGGCCGTGGGCGTCGGCCGGAAAATGCGAAGGCACCCAGTCGAGGATCACGCCGATGCCGGCGCGATGCAGCTGGTCGATCAGGTACATCAGGTCCTGCGGCTCGCCGTAGCGCGCGCTCGGCGCGAAGTAGCCGGTGGTCTGGTAGCCCCAGGAGCCGTAGAACGGGTGCTCGGTGAGCGGCAGCAGCTCGACATGGGTGAAGCCCATGTGGTTCAGGTACTCGGCCAGCGGCTGCGCGAGTTCGCGGTAGCCGAGGAAACTGCCGTCCTTGCGACGCCAGGAGCCGGCATGCATCTCGTAGATCGACATCGGCGCGTCGAGCGCGTTCTTCGCGCCGCGCGTCGCCATCCAGTCGGCATCGCCCCAGTCGTACGCCAGCGACCAGGCGCGCGAGCCGGTGCGCGAGGGCATCTCGGCAAAGAACGCGAACGGGTCGGCCTTGTCCTCGACGTGACTGCCGGCGTTCGAGGCGACGCGGTACTTGTAGGCCTGCCCGGGCTTCACCCCGGCCGCGCGGCCGTCCCAGATTCCGCTGCCGTCGGTCCTTGGCTTGAGCGGATCTGCCGACGCGTCCCAGCCGTTCCATTCACCGATCGCGCTCACCGATTTCGCGTTCGGCGCCCAGACCGCGAACCGCGCGCCGTCCTCGGTCAGGTGGCAGCCGAGCGCGTCGTGCAGGCGACCATGGGTGCCTTCACGGAAGAGATAGAGGTCCTGTTCGGTCAACACCGTGTGCGGGTCTCCGGTTCGTTGCGCCACCCGTGCCGGGCCGCGGAAAGGCGGCCGCGTGCGGGGGCCGGCAGGCGCGCGCCCCGACGGGCCGGTGGGCGACGCGCGGCACCCCGAACCGCAGGGCGTCCTCCCTATGGATAGCACAGATGCACCGGGCCTCACAAACTGGCCCGATGCGCGGCCCCGTGAGGCGGCCGCACCGCGCCTTCGTCCGGAAACGCCCGCCGCAGGCTACAATATGGGGTTACGCGAGTGCTTGCATGACCGCGGCCCACAAAGGAAACGGGACTCTATGGCGAAGGAAGAAACGATCGAGATGGACGGCATGGTCACCGAGGTGCTGCCGAGCACGCAGTTCCGGGTGAAGCTGGAGAACGGCAGCGAAGTGCTGGCCTACGCCTCCGGCAAGGTGAGGAAGCACCGCATCCGCATCCTCGCCGGTGACCGCGTGACGCTCGAGATTTCGCCCTACGACGTGACGCGCGCCAGGATCAGCTTCCGCCACAAGGACGATCGTCCCGCGCCCGGCCCCCGTCCCTATCGCGGCGCGCCGCGCCGTCGCCGCTGATTCGCGGTATACTGCGCGCCGAGGTTTCTGTTTCGCGCATTCCGGTCAGCGTTTCAGTCGTTTCGCGGCCCGTCCCGGGCCGCTGAATCACCCAGCCTCCAGGGCGCCTGGTCTTAACCTGGCCCCGCATATCGATTCTGCCTGCACCGGACAGGAAGGCGTGTCCTTCCCGGGCTGATTCTCTGGAGAACTGTCATCGAATCGTCGTTCACGACGCTCGGCCTGTCGGCGCCGCTTGCGCGCGCAGTGGCCGATCACGGCTACACCGAACCCACCCCCATCCAGGTCCAGGCGATCCCCGTGATCCTCGCGGGCCGCGACCTGCTGGGCGCCGCCCAGACCGGCACCGGCAAGACCGCCGGATTCACCCTGCCGCTCCTGCAGCGACTCGCCGAAGCCGGCGAAGGCGCGAACGGGCGCGCGCCGCGCGCGCTGATCCTGGTGCCGACGCGCGAACTCGCGGCGCAGGTGCATGAAAGCGTGCGCACCTATGGCGCGCACCTGACCCTGCGCTCGGCCGTGATCTTCGGTGGCGTCGGCGCCCAGCCGCAGATCGACGCGCTGCGCCGCGGCCTGGACGTGCTGATCGCCACGCCGGGCCGCCTGCTCGACCTGCTGCAGCAGAAAGCCCTCAGCCTCGGCTCGATCGAGTTCCTCGTCCTGGACGAGGCCGACCGCATGCTCGACATGGGCTTCATCCACGACATCCGCAAGGTGCTCGCGGTGCTGCCCGCGGCGCGCCAGAACCTGCTGTTCTCCGCGACCTTCTCGGACGACATCCGGCGCCTTGCCGGGACCTTCCTCAAGAATCCCGCCACCGTCGAGGTGGCACGTCGCAACACGCCGGCGGAACTCGTCGCGCAGGTGGTGCACCCGGTCGAGAACCGGGCCAAGCGCGACCTGCTCGCGCACCTGGTGAAGACCAACGACTGGAAGCAGGTGCTGGTGTTCGTGCGCACCAAGCACGGCGCGAACCGGCTGGCCGAGCAACTCGATCGCGCAGGCGTCGAAGCCTCCGCGATCCACGGCAACAAGAGCCAGAACGCGCGCACGCGCGCGTTGAAGCGCTTCAAGGACGGCGACCTGCGCGTGCTGGTGGCGACCGACATCGCGGCGCGCGGCCTCGACATCGAGGCGCTGCCGCACGTGGTGAACTTCGACATTCCGCATGTCGCCGAGGACTACGTGCACCGCATCGGCCGCACCGGCCGGGCCGGGACCGAGGGCGAGGCGGTGTCGCTGGTGAGCCAGGAGGAGGGCGGCTTGTTCGCCGCCATCGAACGACTGATCGGCCAGAAGATTCCGCGTCGCGTGATCGAGGGCTTCGAAGGTGCCTCGGCGCCGGTGCCTGGCGCCGTTGCGGCACGCCATGCCGACGACGCCGACGTCGACCGGCAACCCGGGCAGTCGCGCGAACGCGCGCCGCGCGGGCACCGTCCGCCGTCGCGCGGCGGCCAGCCGGGACGCAATGCGTCCGGCGGGCGCGGGCGTCGCGGCGGTGGTGGCGGCGAGCGCGCACGCGGACCGCGGCCCGAGGGCGGCAACGGCAACGGCAATGGCAACGCGCGCGGCCAGGGCGCGCCACGCGGTCAGGGTGCGCCGCGCGGGCAGGGGGCAGCACGCCCGGCCTGGCGCGGAGCGCGCGGTCGGGGGTCGGCACCGATCGACGCCGACGAGCGCACCCGTCAGCTGAACGATTTCCGCGCGCGCGCGCGGCAGGATCCGTCGGAGCAT
>DATCYZ010000063.1:0-7011 GCA_036526195.1 Burkholderiales bacterium | reverse complement strand
GTGGCGATCGTCAGGGACGGGACGACGGTGGCCTGTCATGCTGTGGAGGAAGGGCGGGGATAATCCACCCCATGGGCTCGATTCTCGCGGGTATCGCCAGATGGCTGGTGCGGCAGGCCGTCGCCCTGTTGCTCATTCTCGCGGTACTGCTCACCGCCGCATGGATCGGTGGCGAGCTGAAGAAGAACGCGGAGCTCGCCGACGAACGCAGCGAACTGGTTGCGCGCAGGGACCAGCTCACCCGCGCGCGCGAGGCGTTGAAGCGCGACGCCGGGACGCAAATCAGGAAGGCGGAATCCACGCTCCGCATCCTCCGCGTGGACCTCGAGGAACTGCGCGCTGAGCGTGCCATGGTGTGGGACGCCAACGTCTGGACGCGAAAGGTCCCGTTGTCGGAGGCCTGGCAATCGATCCGGCTCCTCGATGCCCGGATCCTGGCTGCGCAGACGGCCGTCGATGCCGCGGATCGCCTGCACGCTTCGGCCAGACGGCAGCTGGACACCCGGGTCGCGCAGGCGCAACAGGAGATCAACGCGCTGGGTAGTGCCATATCGGCGCGCGAGCGCGCACTCGAGCAGGGTTACGTCGGGCGTGTCCAGTCCCTCGTCCGCAAGGAATTGCCCTTCGCGATCTCGATCCTTGTCGGCATCCTCCTGATCCCGATCGGCATCAAGGTCGTTCTCTATTTCCTCGTCGCGCCCTGGGTTGCGCGACAGCCGCCGATCCAGTTGCTGCCGCAGGCCTCCGGCCGGGCCTTCGCGCCGTTCGCGCTGGCGGCCGAAGCGGGGGACGCAGGCAGGATGTCTGCGGTATCGGTTCCCGTCGTGCCGGGCGAAGGACAGGAACTGCTGGTCCAGTCCGATTACCTGCAAAGCACCTCGCGGCAGGCCGGGAAATCGACCCGCTGGCTCCTCAACAAGGCCCTGCCCTTCGCAAGCCTGCTCTCGGGCCTGTTCATGCTGACACGCGTCGGCCCCGCGGGCGCCGAGCCGATCGTCATCTCCCCGGTCAAGGACGCACTCAACGAGGTCGGTATCCTCGAACTGGAAGAGGGCGCCGCCTTCGTCTGTCATGCGCGCTCGCTGGCCGGCGTGGTGCAGGAAGCCGACCACCCGGTGCGCATCACGCGGCACTGGCGTCTTGGCAGCCTGCAGGCCTGGCTCACCCTGCAACTCAGGTTCCTGGTCTTCCACGGACCCTGCCGGCTGATCCTGAAGGGCTGCCGCGGCATACGGATCGAATCGCCCGGAACCGGTCGCCTGATCAACCAGGCCGCCACCCTCGGGTACAGCGCCAACCTGAAAGTCGCGAACATCCGTTGCGAAACCTTCCTGTCCTACTGGACCGGAAAGGAGGACCTGTTCAATGACCTCTTCACCGGGGAAGGCGGTGTTTACGTTTACGAGGGGATGCCTGGCCTGAAGCGCAGGACCGGCATCACGGGCCGCGGATTGGAGGGGTTCAGCGATGCGGTGTTGAAGGTGTTCGGGGTGTAGGCGCTGCTGCAGTTGACGCACGGCAGACGCTTTACTCGCGTCGGTTCTTTTGCTTCTAACCAGGTCGCCGCTTATCCGTTCACGGCTTCATCGTGAACGGATAAGCGCCGAAACTTTGCCTTCGATCGACGTCGACATCAATCGAAGGCGAAGTTTCGCCCCTTTTCACCCGGACGATGAAGCTGTCCGGGTGAAAAGGGGCGATCGGGTCGAACCGGATGGTGGCGGTGAAAAGCTGTCGGCGGTGCTGGCGCTCACGCCTTCCTAGCGCCCGAACAAGCCTTTCAGCTTGCTGCCGATCCCGCCCTCTTCCTTCTTCTCGGGGCTCCCATCCTTCTTCGCCGCGCCGTCCTTGGGCTTGTCGCCGCCGAGCAGTCCGCGCACGCCGCCAATCACGGCACCCGCGGGACCGCCGATCACGGCGCCGGCCACGCCCAGCCCGCCGGCGGCGATGAGGGCGCTGTAGTCGATGTTCCAGTCGGGCGCATCGAGCGGGCCGCTGAGCTTGACCGGGACGGTGACGCCGGCGAGGTTGGAGGTGTCGGCGCCGCCGGAGCCCTTGGAGGTGGCCACCAGCGAGGCCTTGGCGAGGTAGTCGAGGCGGTTGTTGCCGATGTCGATGTCGCCAGCGCCGGAGAGGCGCAGGAACGGGGATTTCGCCGAGAGGTCGTCATTGCGCGCAACGCCGTTCTTGATGACGAAGCTCGCGCCCATCTCGGAAAAGTCGGTTTTCTTCGTCATGTCGGGCTTGGAGGATTTCGAGCCCATGATGGACTTGATGTTGCGGAAGCTGTCGGCGAGGTTGACGCCCTTCACCGCGCCCTCGCGCATGGTGACCTTCGCGTTCCCCGCGAGCGCCTTCTTCAGCGCGGACACGGTGCCGCCGGCGGTGGTGACATCCAGCGTCACGTCGCCGCGCCCTTCGAGCACGTCCTTCTGCGCCGCGTCGCGCAACAGGGCGCCGACGTCGACGTTCTTGACGTTCTCCTTCACCGCGATCCTGTTGCCGTTGGCGTCCGCGACGAGCCCCCCGCCCAAGGTGCCGCCGTAGAGGTTTGCCGAGTAGGGCGCAATCTCGAGCCGGCCGTTGGCGAGCTTCATTTCCGCACTCAGCTTCTCCAGCTTCACGCCCTTGGCCTGCAGCTTGCCGATCTCGAGCTTGCCGTTGACCGTCGGCCCCTTGAGCGCGGATAGGTCGACCTTCGCATCGGTCTTGTCGGCCTTCGATTCCTTCGGCAGGTAGCGATCGAGGTTCAGCTGGTCGATGGCAACGTCGAAGCTGGCGACGACCGGCTCGAGCTTCGTCGCGCCGAACTTCGCCCGGATGGTCGAGTCGTCGAACTTCGTCTGCACCTGCCCGCTGCCGGTACCCTTGCCGGCGTCGAGCTTCAGCGCCGCCTCGATCGGCAGCGTCACCGACTTCTGCGGGATCGCCGGATTGGTGATCGCCAGGCTGGCGACGATCTTCGGCAGGTCGAGCACCCTGTCCTTCAGGTTGGCCTGCAGCGCCGTGGCGATGCTGCCCTTGACCGAACTGCCGGCGGCGGCGGCATCGAGTTCCACCTTGAGCGAGGGAATCGACAACGCGGCGGCATTGCCCTCGACCGCGGCCATGTCGAGCTTCGCGTCCACGTTGCGCTGCGGCCCCTTGACCAGCACGCTCGCCTTGACCGCCTGGCCGCTCGCCTTCTGCGGGGTGATCGACAGGGCGGGCGCGCTCACCGAGGCGGTGAGCTGGTCGCGGTCCAGCGTGCCCTTCACGTCCACCGAAAAGCCTTCCGCGGCGTAGACCTGCCGCCCGGCATCCGCCGACAGGTTGCCGCGCGCCTGGACTTCAAGCCCGCGCAGGGTCGCGGCACTGCCCATCACCTGCGCATCCAGCTTCGAGAGCGCGAACACCTTGCGCTTCAGGTTGAAGCGCGCCTCGCCCTCGAGCTTCGCCTTCAGGTCGATCGCCGGCTTGCGCCCGCCGATCTGCACGCTCATCGACACCGGGGTCGGCGTGTTCTCGTCCAGCCGCCCGGTCTTCAGGTTGAACTCGCCCACCGAGACCACCTGCCCGGTCGCCTCGTCGGTGTAGGTCAGGCCCGCGCGATCGATGTTCACCCCGGCGACCGACACGTTCGGCGGCTCCGCGTCGTGCGACTCGCGCGCCTCGTGTCCGGCGAGGTCGGCGAAGTTCATGCGGCCCGACTTGTCCTTCACCACGTTGGCGTTGAGCCCGGCGAGGTTCAGCGTGTCGACCGCCACCGTGCCGGAGAGGAGCGGCATGACGCGCACCGCCACCTCCATCGACTCGAGGGACACGAACACCTTGTCGCTCTTCGGCTCCGAGAGCGTGGTCTTGCCGAGCGACAGCCGGAACACCGGGAACAGCGAAAGATTCGGTGTGCCTTCGATCGTCAGCGTGCGCTGCTTCTCGTCCTTCATCCAGTGCGCCGCGCGCGCCTTGACGAAGGCGCCGTCGACCACGGTCATGGCGACGCCGAGACCGACGATTGACAGCACCACCACGCCGAGGACGGGATACAGGGTCCATTTCACGAGTTTCATGCGTTGCTCCCGGTGCGAGCGGCGGCGAGGTTCACCACGCCCGAAGGCACGTGACCGGTGGCCACGTGCCTGCGCGCCGACTCGACATGGCCGCTCTGGTCATCAAAGAAGAAATCCGGCTCGAAAGCCTTGAGGAAGGTGCCCTTGTCCAGCCCGCCGAGGAACATCGCCTCGTCGACGCTGATGTTCCAGTCCATCAGCGTGCGCACCGCGCGCTCGTGCGCCGGTGCGCTGCGCGCGGTGACCAGCGCGGTGCGCACGCGCATCGGCACTTCGGTGCCGGCGGCCGATTGCAGGCGGTGCAGCGCCTCGAGCAGCGGCTTGAAGGGACCCGGCGGCAGCGGCCGCAGCGCGTGCGCCGCCTCGTGCTGCGTGAAGGCCTCCAGACCGTTCTGCTGGTAGATGCGCTCCGCCTCGTCGGAGAACAGCACCGCATCGCCGTCGAAGGCGATGCGCACCTCGCCGCCGTGGCGCTCGGCATCGCGGCTCGAGGCGGGGTAGACGCGCGCCGCGGGAAAACTCGCCGCAAGCGCGTCCAGCACGTCGGCCTCGTTTGCCGAGAGGAACAGGTTCGCGTGCAGCGCCTCGAGGTAACGGTAGGGCGCCCGCCCGCGGGTGAACACGCCGCGCTCGACCTTCAGGCCGGCCGAGACCGCGGAGCGGAAGATGCGCAGGCCGCTCACCGGGTCGTTCTTGGAGAGGATCACCACTTCGACGCGCTCGGCCGCCGGCGTGTTGAACGCCAGCAGCTTCTTCACCAGCGGGAAGGCGACGCCGGGCTTGGCCGGAACGTCGAGGCGCGCGTACTGCAGCCGGATGTAGGCCGCCTCGCCCTCGGCATCAAAGACACGGTTCTCCTCCTCGAAATCGAACAGCGCGCGCGAGGAGATCGCGACGACCAGCCGGCCTTCAAGGGACGCTGACATGTGCGCTGCCCGGGCGTCCCGCGAGGCGCGGCCTTACTTGCCGTCGCGCCAGCTGGAGAGCCAGTGCTCCATCTGCCTGCCGGCCGCCTCGCGACCGCCCAGCCCGAAGGAGAGCGCCACCGCCACCGCCACCGCGCCGAGCACCAGGCCGAAGGCGAGGTTGACGATGTCGTCGGCGATGCCCATGGCGCGCAGGCCCATGGCGATCACCAGGCCGAGAATGGCAAAGCGCACGATGCGCGCCACGCCGGGACTGCGCTCGCCGCTCGCGCGCAGCACCGCGCCCTGCGCGAGGCTCGCCAGCCAGAAGCCGATCACCAGGATCGCGCCGCCGAGCAGCACGTCGCCGCCGAACTTGATGAACATCGAGACGATGCCGCTCACCTGCATGAACTCCAGCCGGCTCGCCGCCTCCACCGTGGCGAACAGCATGGCGAAGAAGAGCGCGATCGCGCCGACCATCTGCGAGGGCTTGAGCTGCCCCTCGGCCGCCGGCTTCACGCCGAGCTTCTCCGGCAGGCTGTCGAAGCCCATGCCCTGCAGCAGGTGCGCGAGCAGCCCGGTGGCGAACTTCGCCACGTACCAGGTGAGCACCAGGATCACCGCCGCGGCGAACAGGTTCGGCACGGCAGACAGGAACTGCCGCAGCATGTCGGTCGCCGGACCCGAGACCGCCTCGATCTTCAGCGCGTCGAGCGCGGCGATCAGCGAGGGCAGGAAGACGAAGATGAAGACGATGGTGCCGGCGAGGCGCGAGAGGCGCACCGCTTCGGACAGGCCCATCGAGGGACCGGCGCGGTCCGCGCCCGCCGCCGCCAGCAGGTTGGTGACCAGCGCGCGCAGCACCCGCGCCACCAGCCAGCCGACAAAGGCAATGACCGCGGCCGCGAACACGTTCGGCAGCAGGTCGAGGAACTTGGTGAGCATGTTCTGCACCGGCTCGAGCAGGCCGCGCAACTCGAAGGCTGCGAGCACCGCCGGGATGAACAGCAGCATCACCACCCAGAACAGCACGTCCGACAGGCTGCGGCTCACCGAGGCTTCCATGCCGGCCTCCGAGGCGAGCTTCTCGTCGAGCGACGTGGCGGCGAGCGCGCGCGAGGCGAGTCCGCGCAGCAGCGTGGCCGAGATCCAGGCCACCAGCAGCACCACGGTGCCTGCGATCAGGCGCGGGGCGTAGCCGAGGATCTGCGAGAGCAGTTGCGCAAACGGCGCGGAGATGGCCTCGAGGTTGAGGGCGTTCAGCGAGGCGACCAGGGCAATCAGCAACACCAGCCAGAACACGCCGATGGCGAGCGGCGATTCGGCGTCGACCTCCTCTCCGGTGCTTTCGCGGATGCGCGTGTTGATGCGCAGCATGGCAACGATGCGCCGCGTCGCGGCGCGCGCCGCGACGGCGACGAACCAGCCGAGCGCGAACAGCGCCAGCGCGCCGAAAATGGCCGGCAGGTGCGCGCCAAGGGTGGCGGAAAGGGATCCAGCGAGTGTCGAGAATTCCATCGGGGCCTCCGTCAGATCGATGCTGCGGTGCCGTTACGCAACGTCGCACGGTCCTTGCGTCGCCGGGCAAAGGCCCGCGTCGAACCGTCGGTAAATGATGCGGGGCATCTTAACATTCGGGCCCCTGTGGCGCACTTCGTCCGGATCGGTAAAAAACCGGCGGCGCGCTGGAGCGGGTGAAGGGAATCGACCCCTCGTATGCAGCTTGGGAAGCTGCCGTTCTACCATTGAACTACACCCGCACGCGCCGCAAATTCTAGCGGAAAACCCCGCGCGGCCGGCGCGTGCCGCACTGCGCGCATGCTAGACTTTTCGATGGAAATTCACGCATGCAGATACAGGTCAACGGCGAGTCGCACCGCTTCGACGCCCCCCTCGATGTCGCCACCCTCATCGAGCGGCTCGGCGTCGCGGGCAAGAAAGTCGCGGTGGAAAGGAACGGCGAGATCGTGCCGAAGAGCGCGCACGCCGCGACGCGGCTCGCCGAGGGCGACCGGCTGGAAATCGTGGTGGCGGTGGGCGGAGGCTGAAGATGG
>DATCYZ010000062.1:0-6149 GCA_036526195.1 Burkholderiales bacterium | reverse complement strand
TGAGGCTGTCCGGAACAAACCCGGCGATCGGATTAAAACCGACCTTTCACCGAGCCCGCGCGTTCGTCTTACTTCCGGTTCCCGAACACCACCGGCAACGCCCTTGGCCCCCTGACCGTCCCCTCCGACCACCTCACCGTCTCCCCGGGCGCAAGCCGGAACTCCGGAATCCGCTTCAGCCATTCCTCGAGCGCGACGCGCAACTCCATGCGCGCGAGGTTCGAGCCGACGCAGCGGTGGATGCCCAGGCCAAACGCGGCGTGGCGGTTCTCCTGCCGGTCGAGCAGCACCTTGTCGGCATCGGGGAACATCGCCGGGTCGCGGTTCGCCGCCGGGAAGGAGAGCAGCACCATGGCGCCGGGCTTCATCGGGCAGCCGCCGATGGTGACGTCCTTGATGACTTCGCGCGCCATGGTGACGGGCGCGTAGGCGCGCAGCAGTTCCTCGACGGCGGTGTCCATCAGCGCGGGCTCGGAGGCGAGCCGCCGGCGGTCCTCGTCGTGTGTGGCGAGGTGCCAGAGGCTGGCGCCGATCGCGCTCCAGGTGGTGTCAATGCCGGCGATCAGGATGAGGCGCAGGGTGCCGACCAGGTTCTCGGGCGAAAGCGGCTGGCCGTCGACGCGCTGGTCGCGCATGAACGAGATCAGGTCCTCGCCCGGCGTGTCGCCGCGCTTCGCAAGCTCCCCGGCGAAGTAGACGCTCATCTCGCGGATCGCCTGCATGGCCGGCGCCGGGTCGTGGATGCCTTCCTCCAGCGCCATGCGGATCCAGCGCCGGAAGCGGTCGCCGTCGTCCTCGTCGACGCCCAGCATGCGGGCGATGACGCGGGTCGGGATGTGCTGCGCGTACTCGGTCGCGGCGTCGCAGCCGCCCTTGTCGATGAACGCGTCGATCAGCCGGTTGCACAGGGCGCGCGAAGCGGGCACCAGTTTCTCCACCGCCTTCGGGTTGAAGGCGGGCAGGAGCGGCATGCGCGCGGCGCGGTGCTCGGGCGGGTCCGAGGTGATCGGCGGCGAGGGCATGGGCGGGTCGAGTTTCTTCTCGCGCACGATCACCCGGCGCGAGGAAAAATGCTCGGTGTCGTAGGCGATGTCGCGCACGTCCTGGAAGCGCGAGGGAAAGTAGGCGCCGCCATCGAAGCGGGTGCTGTGCGCGACGGGACATTGCGCGCGCAGGGTGTCCCAGATCGGATAGGGGTTTTCGAGCCAGCGCGGGTCGGTGTGGTCGAAATCCGTGGTCCAGTCGGTGACCGGGGGCTTGGCGCTCATGGCTGCTCTCCTTCTCCGGATATCGTCATGCGCACCGCGTGCTCGGGGCAGTTCTTCACGGCGAGCCGCGCCTTGTCCTCGAGTTGCGGCGGGACGCTGCCATCGCCGATCGCCGTCGCCACGCCGTAGTCGTCGATCTCGAACAGTTCCGGCGCGATCGAATGGCAGCGGTTGTGGCCCTGGCAGCGCGTCGCATCGACGCGGAGGGTGAATCGATGGGGCAGGCTCATGCGGCAGGGTCTCCATTCGTCCGCTTCGGGTCGCGCCATTCTGCACGGTTCGCGGCCGGCAGGGAACATCGCGCAGGCCCGTGTGCCTTGGGGTACATTCAGGCTGCAGGACGCGCGCGCAACAGCGCGGGTTCGAACCTTCGAAGGACGCGACTTGAACTCACCCGAATCCCCAGCGCACGCCGCGTCGACCGCCTCCCGCGGCGAGCAGGTGCGCCTCGGCTGCGACATCGGCGGCACCTTCACCGACCTCGTGCTGCAGCGCGCCGACGGGCGGCTGCACATCCGCAAGGCCTCGACCACGCCGGACGACCCGGGCCGCGCTGTGGTCGATGGCATCCGAGCGCTGCTCGCCGATCTCGAGGTCGCGCCCGCCTCGGTGATCGAGGTGGTGCACGGCACCACCACCGCCTCGAACGCCATCCTGCAGAAGTCCGGCGCGCGCACCGGCGTGCTGACCACGCAGGGCTTTCGCGACGTGCTCGAGATCGGCCGCATCCGCACGCCGACCATGTTCGACCTCGGCTGGGAGAAGCCCGAGCCGCTTGCGCCGCGACGCTACCGCCGCGAAGTCGCCGAGCGCATCGCCGCCGACGGCAGCATCGTGCGCGCGCTCGACCCCGCGGAGGTGCAGGCGGCGGGCGAGTTCTTCGCGCGCGAGGGCGTGGAGACGGTGGCGGTGTGCTTCCTCAACAGCTATGTCAACCCGGCGCACGAGCTGGCGGCGAAGCGCATCCTCGAGGCGGCCTTTCCCGCCCTCGTGGTCACCGCTTCCTGCGAGGTGCTCCCCGAGATGCGCGAGTACGAGCGCTGCAGCACCACGGTGGTGAACGCCTACATCCTGCCGGCGATGCGCGGCTACCTGTCGAAGCTGCGGCGCGAGCTCTCGGCGATCGGCGTCGAGGCGCCGATCCAGGTCATGGCCTCGAACGGCGGCATGATGGGCGTGACGCTGGCCAGCGAACGGCCGGTGTTCGCCGTGGCCTCCGGGCCGGCGGGCGGGGTAACGGGCTCGGCGCGCCTCGGCGAACTCACCGGCGACCGCGATGCCATCGTCTTCGACATGGGCGGCACCACGGCGAAGGCGGCGATCATCGAGGCCGGGCTGCCGGCGATCACCAACGAGTACGAGTTCCGCGACGGCATCTCCTCGCCAAGCCGCTTCATCAAGGGCGGCGGCTACGTGCTCAAGGTGCCGGCGATCGACATCGCCGAGGTCGGCGCGGGCGGCGGCTCGATCGCCTTCGTCGATGCCGGGGGCCTGCTGCACGTCGGCCCGGAGTCGGTGGGCGCAAACCCGGGGCCGGCCTGCTACAAGCTCGGCAACGAGCGGCCCACGGTCACCGACGCCAACATGGTGCTGGGCTTTCTCAACCCGGTGGCGCTCGCCGGCGGCAGCCTCGCGGTCGATCCTGCGCTCGCGCGCAAGGCGATCGCCGAACAGGTCGGCGCACCGCTCGGCCTGGACCTGCTCGCCGCCGCGCACGGCGTGCGCCACATCGCCAACATCAACATGGCGCGCGCGATCCGCGCGGTGACGGTGGAGCGCGGCAAGGACCCGCGCGCGCTCACGCTGGTGGCCTTCGGCGGCGGCGGTCCGGTGCATGCGGTCGACGTCGCGCGCATCCTCGGCATCCGCCGCGTCGTCGCGCCGGTGATGGCGGGGGTGTTCTGCGCCGCGGGCATGCTGACCGCGGATGTCGAGCACGACCTGGTGCGCGCGGTGCTGCGCCGCCTCGACCCGCAGGCCGGCGGCGACCTGCAGGCGCTCGCCGACGCGCTGCGCGCGCAGGCGCTGGTGACGCTGGCCGCCGAGGGCTATGCCGCCGGCGACGTCGGCTTCGAACTGAAGGCGGACCTGCGCTACGTCGGCCAGTCGTCCGAACTCACGGTGCGCCTGCGCGGCGACACCCTCGACCCGGCCGCGCTCGAGGCGCTGCGCGCGGATTTCCAGCAGGCCTACCTCGAGACCTTCGGTTATTCGAGCGAGGAGCCGCTGGACCTGGTGAACCTGCGGCTCTCGGCGCGCGGCGCGCGCCCGAACCGCCTTGCCTTCGGCGGCATCAGGCTGGAGGCGGCCGCGGTCGCCGGCGTGCAGGGCCGGCGGCAGGTGAGCTTCGCGCGCGGCGACGCGCCGCTCGACACGCCGGTGCTGGCGCGCGGCATGCTCGATGCCACGCCGCGCGCAGGCCCGCTGATCGTCGAGTCGTACGACACCACCGTCGTGGTGCCGCCGGGCGCGAACGCGCGGGCGGACGCCATCGGCAACCTCATCGTGGAGATCGACCCATGACCACCGCCGCGCCGGACCCGAACGCGCACGCCATCGACCCGATCACCTTCTCGGTGATCAAGAACGGGCTCGACGCCATCGTCGATGAGGTCGCCTACACCGTCATCCGCACCGCGCGCTCCGAGATCGTCAAGGACGTCATGGATTACTCCGCGGCGATCTGCGACCGGGAGGGCCGCATGGTGGCGCAGGCGAAGACCATCGCGCTGCACCTCGGCGCGATCCCCGAGGCGATGACGGCGATGCTGGCGCGCTACGCCAACGACCTGCAACCGGGCGACGCGGTGATCGTCAACGATCCCTACGAAGGCGGCATGCACCTGCCGGACATCTTCATGTTCGCGCCCTTCTTCCACGCTGGGACGCTGGAGGGTTTCTGCGTGGTGATCTGTCACCACACCGACGTCGGCGGCCGGGTGCCGGGGTCGAACGCCAGCGACTCCACCGAGATCTACCAGGAAGGCCTGCGCATCCCGGTGGTGAAGCTCTACGAGGGCGGGCGCATCAACGAGACGCTCGAGCGGCTGATCGCGCTCAACGTGCGTGTGCCGGAGATCGTGCTCGGCGACCTGCGCGCCCAGTACGCCGCCTGCCGGGTCGGGCTGCGCGAGCTCGGCAAGCTCTTCGCGCATTACGGCCGCGACACCGCGCGGCGCTACCTCGCCGAACTGCTCGATTACGCCGAGCGCCTGACGCGCGAGCAGATTCGCGCCTGGCCGAAGGGCACGTATCGCTTTCTCGACCATATCGACGACGACGGCCTGTCGCCCGCACCGATCCCGATCCAGGTGGCGATCACGGTGTTTGAGGACCGGGTGTCGGTGGACTTCACCGGCTCGGCGCCGCAGGTGAAGGCGGCGATCAATTCGACGCTCTCGTACACCAAGTCCTGCACCTACCTGTCGGTGCGCTGCGCGCTCACGGGCGAGGTGCCGAACAATGCCGGCGTGTTCCGCTGCATCGAGGTGCACGTGCCGGAGGGCAGCGTGCTCAATCCCGAGTCGCCGGCCGCCGTGGCCGCGCGCGCACTCACGGGTTATCGCGTGTTCGACGCCATGCTGGGGGCGCTGGCGAAGATCGTCCCGGGTCGCATCCCGGCCGCGGGCGAGGGCGGCAACACCGTGGTCTGCCTCTCCGGCCGGCGCACCGACCGTTCGCCCTTCATCATCGTCGACATGATCTGCGGCGCCTGGGGCGCGCGCCCGCATGCCGACGGCATCGAGGCGATCACCAATGCCTCGCAGAACCTCTCCAACACGCCGGTCGAGACGCTCGAGGCGAACCATCCGGTGCGTATCGAGGCCTATGAACTGATCGCGGATTCCTGCGGCGCCGGGCGCTGGCGCGGCGGGCTCGGCATCCGGCGCAGCTACCGCCTGCTGGCGGACGAGGCGCTGCTGCAGTTGCGCGCCGACCGCATGAAGTTCCGCCCCTACGGGCTGGAAGGCGGCGGCGAGGCCATGGCGGCGCGCAACTTCATCGAGCAGGCGGGCGTCGCCACCGCGCTGCCCTCGAAGGTGACGCGGCCGATGTCGCGCGGCGAACTGGTGGTGCACGAGCAGCCCGGCGGCGGCGGCTTCGGCGACCCGCTCGCGCGCGAGCCGGCGCGGGTGGCGCGCGATGTCTGGAACGGCAAGATCAGCGCGGACTACGCGCTGCGCCACCACCGCGTGGTGGTCGACGCGGAATCGGGAAAGCTCGACGCGCAGGCGACCTGGACGTTGCGCGGCAAGCCCCGGAATGTCGCTGCCTAGCGGCCCACGCGCGTCTGTGCTTCAGGCAGGGCGCGCGGGCCAGTACCGGTCACGCAGCAGCCGCTTGTAGAGCTTCCCGGTCGGGTGGCGCGGCAGCGCCGCCTCGAAATCCACCGAGCGCGGGCATTTCACGTGCGAAAGGTTGGCGCGGCAGAAAGCGATCAGTTCCTCGGCGAGCGCCGGGCCGGCGGCCGCCATGTCCATCGGCTGTACCACCGCCTTCACCTCCTCGCCGAACTCCTCGTTCGGCACGCCGATCACCGCGACATCGGCGACCCTGGGGTGGGTGACCAGCAGGTTCTCGATTTCCTGCGGGTAGATGTTCACCCCGCCGGAGATGATCATGAAGTGCTTGCGGTCGGTGAGGAAGAGCCAGCCGTCCCCGTCCACATGGCCGACGTCGCCGAGCGTCGACCAGCCCGCGGCGTTGCGCGAGCCGGCGGTCTTCTCCGGGTCGTTGTGGTACTCGAAGGCGGGCTGGCCGCTGGCGCCGGGCGGCTCGAAGTAGACGCCGCCCTCCTCGCCGACCGGAACGTCGTTGCCGTCGTCGTCGACGATGTGCACCACCGTGTTGAGCGGCTTGCCGACGCTGCCGGGGTGCGCG
>DATCYZ010000061.1:0-62832 GCA_036526195.1 Burkholderiales bacterium | reverse complement strand
TCGCGCCCGCGCTCGAGCGCCTCGGCGAGGCCGAGATCCACCGTGGCATGGAACAGCTGCTTCGTGGCGGCCATCGCGGGTCGACTCGCACCAGCGAGCTTCATCGCGAGCTTCAGCGCCTCGTCCATCAGCATCTCGTCGGCCACCACGCGGTTCACCATGCCGAGCGCCGCGGCCTTCATCGCGCCAACCGGCTCGCCGAGCGCCACCATCTCGAAGGCCGCCTTGCGCCCGACCTGCCGCACCAGGTTCGCCATGACGATGGCCGCGACGATGCCGTGCTTCGTTTCCGGGTAGCCGAGCTTCGCGCTCTCGGCCATCACCGCCATGTCGGCGGCAATCGCGAGGCCCGCCCCGCCGCCCATCGCCGCGCCGTTGACCGCGGTGATCACCGGCTTCGACATCTGCGAGAACACCAGGTGCAGCTGCATGGTGAGCTCGGCACGCGCCTCGACGCGGTCCTGGTGCTCCGGCGTCAGGTCCTTGAACTCGCCGAGGTCCGCCCCGGCGCAGAAGCCCACCCCCGCCCCGGTGAGCAGCACGCAGCCCACGGCCGCGTCGGTGTCCGCCGCGCGCAGGGCTTCGAGCAGCGCGCGCGTGAGCGCGGTGTCGAGCGCGTTGCGCTTCTCCGGCCGGTTCATGGTGAGCACGCGCACGCCGTCGCGGTCTTCAGTGAGCAGCACCGGATTCATTTCACCCCCAGGCGTCTTGCCGCCGCGTCGAGTTCCGCGGCAAGGCGCCGCACCAGATCGCCCGCCGGCACGATGTCGTCCACCAGTCCCGCCGACTGCCCCGCCTCCAGCTTGCCCCAGGCGACGTCGCCCTCGAAGGCCGCCTGTTTGAGCGTCGCGGCGGCGAAGATCGCCTCGAGTTCCGCGTCGGTCGCGCCAGCGCGCTCGGCGGCGAGGTACTTCTCCGAAAATGCGTTCTTCAGCTGCCGGATCGGGTGGTGGCCGCGACCGACAAAGGCGGTGTCGTGCACGTCCGCCGCCAGCACCGCCTCCTTGTAGGCCGAGTGCACCGTGGCCTCGGGCGTGGCGATGAAGCGCGTGCCGAGCTGCACCGCATCGGCGCCGAGCGCGATCAGCGCGGCAATGCCGTAGCCGTCGGCGACGCCGCCGCTGGCAACGATCGGCAGCTTCACCGCCTTCGCCACGCGGCGCACCAGCACCAGCGTGCTCACCTCCGCGGGCGGCGGGTGGCCGCCGGCCTCGGCGCCGTCGACCACCAGCGCGTCCACCCCGGCGGCTTCGGCCTTCAAGGCGTGCTCGACCGAGGCCACCACGTGCAGCCATTTCGTGCCGAGCGCGCGAAAGCGCGGCAGCTGCGCCTTCGGCCCGCCCTGCGAGGCCACCATCACCGGCACGCGCACCGCGGCCGCGATGTCGAGCAGGTCCGACGCACGCGGGTTGTTGAGCGGGATGTTCACGCCCCAGGGCTTGCGCGTGCCGGCGCGGATGTCCTCGACCGCCTTGCGGAAGTCGTCCACGCGCATCGGCCCTGCGGCGAGCACGCCCATGCCGCCGGCATTCGACACCGCAATGACCAGCGGCGCGTTGGAGGACGCCCAGCTCATCGCCGCCTGAAAGATCGGGTGCTCGATGCCGAGCAGTTCGGTGATGCGGGTCTTCATGTGCGCCTCGCGCGTTGCGGCAGGCCCTGCTCGGCGGCGATCTGCCGCTTCGCCTCGCCTGCGAGCTTCTTCATGGCGGCAACGAGGACGTCATGCTCGCGCGCGCCCAGGCAACCGAGCAGCTGCGCGTTACGCTCCGCGGCGGCGCGGATCAGCCCCCGGTAGAGCTTGCGGCCCGGGGCGGCGAGCGTGAGTTGCAGCGCGCGCGCGTCGCGCGCATCGGCAGCGCGCGCCACCAGACCGCGCGCCGTGAGCCCCGACACCACGCGGCTCATCTGGCTCTTGTCGATGCCGGCCGAGCGCGCAAGTTCATTGAGCGAAAGCGCGCCGGGCGCGGCGCCGAGCAGCGCCACGGTGCGCCATTCCCACAGGCTGACGCCGAACTCGCGCCGGTAGCGCATCTCGGCGCCGCGCGAGAGCAGGTTCGCCACCACGTGCAGCCGGAACGACAGCAGCTCGCGGATCGTGGGCGTGGCGGACTCGTCGCGCGCGTTCATCGGCGTCAGTCGTCGAAGAACGGCGTTTCGCCGGCGCCACGCAGGCGGATGTCGAAGCGATACCGCCCGGGTGCCTCGAGGCGCGCGAGCAGCAGCGCGCGGCGCGCCGGCGGCACCGCGGCCAGCACCGGGTCGGCGGCATTCTCCGCTTCACTCTCGAAGTACACCACGGTGCGCAACTCGCGCATCAGCCCGGAGAAGAGCAGCACCAGGTTCAGGTGCGGCGCGCGGCGCGACCCGTCTGCGGCGTCGTAGCCGCCGGGGCGGATGGTGCGGAAGGTGTAGGCGCCCTGCGCGTCGGTGGCGGCCCGCCCCCAGCCGCAGAAGTCCGGATCCGCCTGCGCGGCCCGCGGGTCCGCGGGATCGTCGAAGATGCCGGCAGCATCGGCCTGCCAGAGTTCGAGGATCAGGTTCTCCAGCGGGGTGCCGTCGGCCTGGGTCACGTTGCCGGAGAGCGTGATCGCGGTGCCGCGCGCCACCCGCCCGTCGCGCAGGGTCAGGTCGTTCGCGCCCGCGTCCACGTAGCGCCCCGGGAAGAACGGCCCGATGGTGGCGCTGGCGGTGGGGATGCGGCTCATGGCTGCCCCGGCGTGGCGCGCGCGCCGCGCACCACGATCTCGTGCTCGAACGCCAGCGCATTGCCGGGCGCCTTCGCAGGCGGCACCAGCCGCGCAAGCAGGCGCTGGCGCGCTTCGGCGTCCGCCACGGCATTTAGGATGCGGTCCTGCGCGTTCAGCGGATCGTCGGGGAAGTACATCTGCGACACCAGGCGCGAGAGCCACACCCGCCCGAACACCGAGAAATGGATGTGCGGCGGGCGCCACCAGCCGCCGCTCGAAGGCACCGGGTAGGCGCCGGGCTTCACGGTGCGAAGCTCGAAGCTTCCGTCCTCCGCCGTCAGCAGCCGCGCGGCGCCGTAGAAGCGCTCGTCCACCGGCGCATGGTCGTCGTCGTTCGGGTGGATGTAGCGTCCGGCGGCGTTCGCCTGCCAGATCTCCACCAGCGCGCCGCCCACCGGGCTGCCGTCCTCGTCGAGCACGCGGCCGCGCAGCAGCATGAGCTGGCCGATGGCCTGCGCCGCGCCGTGACCGGCGATGTCGCCACCGAGCAGCGCGACGCGCGACGCCGGGCGCGGGCCGGTGAGTTCCGAGCGGGTCGGCGCGCGCCGGATCAGCGGCTCGGCCGGCGTGCGCAGGGCCGTCTGCGGATAGCCCTCGATGATGCGCGCCGGCTGCGTGGCCGGCGCCGGGCGCGGCGCGTGGAAGGCGTCCTTCATCGTTGACAGGCTACGATCATTGGTTGATAGTGTCAACCAATATGCCGGCGATCACGCTCTGCGAATGCTTCGCGCGCGACGGACTGCAGCACGAACCGGATTTCGTGCCGAGCGCCACCAAGCGCGCGCTGATCGAGCGTTTCGCCGCCCTCGGATTTCGGCGCGTCGAGGCCACGTCCTACTCCAACCCGAAGGTGGTGCCGCAGTTCGCCGATGCGAGCGAACTGCTGCAGACGCTTTCGCGCCGCGCCGGCGTGCACTACAAGGCCACCTGCGCCAACCTGAAGGCGGTCGAGCGCGCGCGCGCCGACCTCGAGGCCGGCGTCGGCGTGAACGAGATCAGCCTGCTGGTCTCGGCCTCGGAAGCGCACACGCAGAAGAACCTGCGCCGCTCGCGGGCCGAACAATGGGCGAACGTCGAGGACATGGTGCGCGCCGCCGACAGGCGGTTTCGCCTGATCGGCGTGGTCTCGGTGGCCTTCGGCTGCCCGTTCGAAGGCGCGGTAGACCCCGGCGTGGTGGCCGGCGATGTCGAGCGCTTCGTTTCACTCGGCGTGCAGCATGTCGCGCTCGGTGACACCACCGGCCTCGCCACGCCTCGCACGGTGAAGGCGATGTTCGCGCGCCTTGCGTCGATCGACGGCCTGGTGCCGATCGCGCACTTCCACGACACGCGCGGCACGGGCCTGGTGAACTGCGTCGCCGCCCACGAGGCCGGCGTGCGCTGGTTCGACAGTTCCTTCGGCGGCGTCGGCGGCCACCCGGCCGGCGTGAAGTACGGCGGCGGCTTCACCGGCAACGTCTGCACCGAGGACCTGGTCAGCCTGTTCGAGGCCATGGGCATCGATACCGGCATCGACCTCGACGGCCTGCTCGCCACCGCCGAATACTGCGAGCAGGTGCTGGGACGCACGCTGCATGGCCGCGTGACGCGCAGCGGACTCGCTGCGCGCCCCGCGGCCTGAGCGGCATTGGCCTCAGTAAGTCGCGGCTCAGTAAATCGCCATCGGATTGCCCGGCGAGCCGGTCGCGCCCTTGATCTTCAGCGGCGACCAGACGAAGAGGAACTCGTAGGCCTTGTCCGCCACCAGCTGGGTGAGGTCGAGGTTCTCGAGGTTCCAGATGCCGCGCTTGGTCTGCAGCTTGATGTGGCACTCGAAGGGCTGCTCGTTCTCGCCGCCGAAGCCCGGGCCGACCGCGTCCGTGCCCCAGGTGTCTGCGCCGGTGAGCGCGATCTTCTTCGAGGCAAGGTGCTCGCAGGCCGAGATGCCGAAGCCGGGCTCGCCGGAGTTGAACAGCGCGATGCGCTTCTGCTTTTCCTCGGCCGAAAAGCTGTCCCACTTCTTCGGATCCCAGATGTTGCCGTGCCCGGTGTGCAGGAACACGCAATCGCCCTCGCCGATCGGCGCGATGCCCTGGCGCTTCACCATCGCGTCGACATCCTTGGCGGTGATGATGCCGGGATCGTCGGGCGCGTTCTTCTTCGGGATCGGCAACTGCGCCACGCCGCGCAGCGCGGCAGCGTCGAGCAGCACGCCGCGGCAGACGTAGCCCACCTGCCCGACGTGCTCGACGCCGAGCGCGCCCATGCCGTAGGCGCTGACGTCCTTGTCGTGCAGGTAGCGGCCGTTGTAGAAAAACATGCCCTTCGAGGTAATGACGCCGATGTGGCCCGGCCCGTCGAACTGGGTGCCGAACTGGCCGATCTCGGTGGCCACGTACTCGTCGTTGTAGACCAGTTCCTGCTTGCCGAACGGCCCTCCGGTGGGCAGGCCCGGAATCGTCATGCGCCAGCCGCGACTGCCGAAGCCCGGCGCGTCCTGTTGGTAGACCTTGCCGAGCGTGGCGACCTTGCCCTTCTTCACCAGCTTCATCGCCTTCAGCACCGAGGCGGGGCTGCGGCGGTTGGCGGCGCCGACCTTGTCGTCCGCGCCCCATTCGCTCGGCGCCCACTTGTCCCTGAGCGGTTCGTCGTTGATCGCGTGCGCGCTGCCGGTCCAGGCCGCGGCGACGAGCGCTGCGCCGGCGAGTGCGGATGGCACTGGAATCCTGTTGCGTTTCATGGTGCGCCCTCCTTGCGGGTTGAATGCAGCGGAGAACCTCGGAACGAGGCCACCCATTTCTAGCACTGCGCGTTCCGGTCCGGGGCGCCGTTCCGCAGTGGCGATCTGCAATCTTGATAACGCGGCGCAACATGACTAAGAAAAAGGGGTCTGACCCCTTTTTCCGGTGATGCATCCGACGCGCGTCGACCCCTCCGGGGGAAAGGGGTCAGACCCCTTTTTTACTGCGCAAAACCGCACACCGCGGCACTCGCGCGGGTGGCGCACATCGGTGCGCGCCGCTATCCTGTGGCGTCATTTCCACAACTGCCCCATGGACAACGCCTACAACCGCTCCCGCCCCAGCGCCCGCTACGCCGACCTGCTCGCCCAGTACCGCCAGATGCACGAGCGCGGCACCGGCGACGGCAAGACGCCCGCGGAGAAGACCTTCGACGGCCGCGCGCTATTCACCGAACTGCCGCGACTCGGGATGCTGTTCAAGGCGAACGGCGTGAAGACGGTGCTCGACTACGGCTGCGGCAAGGCGCGCTATCACACCGAGGGCTTCGAGGCGAAGTTCGAGGCCGGCTCGGCGAAGATGACGGCGAAGGATTTCTGGGGCGTGGAGTCGGTGTCGCTCTACGACCCGGGCTATGCGCCCTACTCGAGCCTGCCGCAGGGCACCTTCGATGCGGTGATTTCCACCGACGTGATGGAGCACCTGCCGGAATCCGACGTGCCCTGGGTGCTCGGCGAGATCTTTTCCTTCGCGCGGAAGCTCGTCTTCGTGAACGTCGCGAGCTATCCGGCGGTGAAGACGCTGCCCGACGGCACCAACGCGCATTGCACGGTGCAGCCCACGGCGTGGTGGCGCGAACGCCTCGCCGCCGCCGCGGCGCGCAGGCCGGGCGTGAAGTATGTCTGCGTCGTCGATACCACCGGCCTGTACAAGACCAAGGATCCGTTCTCGGGCCGCGTCGACGAGGAAATCATCGAAGGCTGATCGCCCTTCAGTCCAGCCTGTAGAACGCGGCCGCAGTGTCGTGGAACAGCGCCCGGCGCTCGCCCGGCGAGTAGTCTTCCGTCATGCGCCGGAAGTCCGCGAACATCGTCGCACAGGACACGCGCAGCCCGTCCACCGGGAAGTTCGAGGCGAACATGCAGCGCGCCGGACCGAACAACTCGATCGCCTCGCGCACCACCGCGCGATTGCCCGCGTAATCCCAGTCCCCTTCCGGCAGGCACAGGCAGGAGAGCTTGCAGAAGCAGTTCTCGAGCGCCGCCAGCGCGCGCATGCCGCGACGCCACATTTCCAGCCCGGCGGGGCTTCGGTCCCAGGGAAAGCCGGTGTGGTTCAGCACCACCGGAATGTCGGGATTGGCGCGCAGCACCGCTGCGGCTTCCTCGAGGTGCCAGGGTGGCACGCGCAGGTCCCAGGACAGGCCGTATTTCCTCAGCAGGCGGAATCCGGCGAGCCAGGCCGGGTCCTGCATCGAGCCCGGCGCGCCGGGGCGCATGGCCGCGGCGCTCGATGCCGTCACCGGCTTCGAGCGGATGCCGCGCACCAGCGCGAAGCCGGCCTGCCGCTCGAGGATCGCTTCCGCCTGCAGGGTATGGAACCAGGCGTGGGCGACGATGGCATTCGGCATGCCGTGCGCCGCATTCACGGCGGTGAGCCATTCGGTTTCCTCGACCTGCTGCGTGCGCAAACACTCCGCCTCGACATGCACCGTCTTCACCACGCCCTGCCCGGCGGCGTCGCGCCGGTAGTCCGCCGGCAGGTAATCGCGCTTCAGCGCCGCATAGTCGCCGAGGAAGAATTCGTGCGGCACCGGGTCCTGCAGCCAGGGATAGCGCAGCGGCCCGCCCGAGAGGTCCCACAGGTGATGGTGGGCGTCGATGACAGGCAGCGCCTCGCTCATGCGCCGGCGCCGAAAAACGCCGCGTCCTGCTCGGCGCGCAGGGTCCAGAGCACCGAATCCGCGGGCTTGTCGAAGTCCGCCACGCAGAGCAGTTTGCCCTTCGGCACCGCGCGCGCCAGCCGCCGCCCGGCCGCCATGTAGAACGGCAGCGCCCCCGCCTCGCCCAGCGGCGCGGCGTCGGCGAGTTCCGCTTCCAGCCCCGGGAGCGTGTGTCGCGCGCCGAGCGCGAACGCGGTGCCCGCCGGCAGGTCCTGCGCCGCGCGGGCCACCAGGTCGCACACCGGCCGCTCCTCGGTCGAGGCGCGGCGCAGCAGCGCAGCGCCGAGAATCGTGTAAGGCGCCTCCACCCCGAGCAGGTGCACCGGGTTGTGCAGGAGCGCATGTCTGCCGTCGGCGCTCACCGGCACGCCCTTCGCGCCGATCACCTGCCAGCTCGCGGCATCGTCGCAGGCGACGACCACGAACACGCCGCCGGCAAAACTCAGCTCGTCCGGCCGGCGGTAGCAGTTGAAGAGCTCCAGCGCGCCGCCACGCGAGAGCAGGCCGACTTCGGGGCGCATCAACTCCGGCAGTTCCAGCGTGCGGGCGATCGGCGCATGCAGGCGCGGCGCATCCGGCTTCAGGCCGGTGGCATTCGCCACGATGCCAAGTTCGCACAGGTCGGGCACGGTGCGGTGCGGGAACTGCGCGAGCAGCGCGGCGCGCGCCTTCACGCGCGCCACCGTCCCGGCGGCAGGACCGGACCACAGCGCCGCAAGTTCAGGCACCACGACCTCGGTGCCGAGCGCCGCGAGCGTGCTGCGCGCCGGGTCGAAGACGAAGTCGTACTCGCTCGCCTTGCCGCCGCACACCACCTCCAGGCCGAGCGCCCGCGCCCAGGTGACGAGGCCCGCCAGCAGGCTCGGCTGGTCGCCGTCCACCGGCGTGCAGACCCGGCCCGCGGCGCGCGCGCGCCGCTGCAGCACCGGGCCGATCACCGAGTGCGCTTCCTTCGAGACCATCGCCACGTCCATGCCGGCGGCAATGGCGAGCGAGGCGCTGCGCGCGCCGGTCTCCGGGTCGCCGGTGGCCTCGACCAGCACGTCGAGCGGCAACTCGGCGAGCAGCGCGACGTCGGGCACGATCGCCGTGCGCCCGGCCCCGATCTCCGCCAGCGCCGCGGCGCGCGTGTCGCAAAGCACGAAATCGTCGGCCCGCAACCCGGCCGCGAGGCAGGCGGCGCGCGCGCGCGCGGCATCGCGCTCGGCCACCGCCGGCACCGCGAGCGACTTCAGCACCCGCGCGCGGTAGAGGAACGAGGCGCCGAACTCGCCGGCGCCGACGAGGCCGGCGCGCAGGACCCGGCCTTCGAGGCCGGCGAGCAACGCAGCGGGATTCATGCGACGGATCTTAGCAGCGGCGCGCACGGCATAATCCGCGCATGGCCTGCGCCCCGCGCATCCTTCACAGCCACACGCACGCGCTGCGCCTCGCCTCCGGCGCCGAGGCGCTGGTGGTGCGCGTGCGGATCGAAGGCGGCGCCACCGGCTTCGGCTTCACCTTCACCGAGGACGTGGCCGCGGCGCGCGCGATGGCGCGCTGGCTGGCGGCGCCGGGGGACGCCGCGACGCGTCGCGCCCTGCGCGCCGCCGCGCCGCCCGACGCCCACCCCTGGGCGCGCGACTGGCGCGCGGTGCTCGCGGGCAGGCAGTCGGCGATCGACTGGGACGCGGAACCGGGCTTCGCCGGGCTGCGCTGGATCGATGCGGCGCCGAATCAGGCCCTATAGTAACATATATGTTACCATAACGCCTGTTCCGGCGTCAGGTCGCGGGCGTGCCCTTCCCCTTCGCCTTCGGCGGCGGCTCGATGGGCGGCGGCTCGTTCGCCGGCGCCACCGTCACCTTCACCTCCAGCGTCTGCTCGCCGCCGCCGAGAATCACGCCGCGCATCGGCGTGACGTCGGAGAAGTCGCGCCCCCAGGCCACGGTGATGTGCGCCTCGTCGACCACGCAGTCGTTGGTCGGGTCGAAGTCCACCCAGCCGCGCTGCGGGCAGAACACCGAGGCCCAGGCATGCGAGGCGTCGGCGCCGATCATGCGCGGCTTGCCGGGGGGCGGATGCGTCAGGATGTAGCCTGAGACATAGCGCGCGGCCAGCCCGATCGAGCGCAGCGCGCCGATCATCAGGTGGGCGAAGTCCTGGCAGACGCCGCGCCGGCCCTTGAGCACCGCCTCGAGCGGCGTCGACACCGTGGTGGCGGCGGGATCGAACTCGAACTCCGCCTTGATGCGCCGCGTCAGGTCGCGCGCGGCCTCGTGCACCGGGCGTCCGGGCGGGAAGCTGGGCATCGCGTACTCGGCCAGCGCGCGCGAGGGCGCGGCATGCGGCGACTGGTAGAGATAGTCGGTGGCGTCGATCAGCGTGACAGGCTCGACCCCGGTCGCCGGCATGCGCAGCAAGTCGCGCACCGCTTCCCAGGGCTGCGAGCCGACCGCCTGCGCCTCGCCGCCGCGTGAGGCCACGCTCACCTCCGACACGGCGCGCACGTTGAGGAACTCGTGCCGCGAGACCAGGGCGAACTGCGTCAGGGTGTTGCCGAAATAGTCCAGGCGCTCGCTGCGCTCGCCGGGCTCCGGCTCGATCGTGGTCTGGTGCCTGTGCATGGTCTGCCAGGCAAGCGGCCGCGGCGAGACATGCAGCAACTGGTGCGAGACCACCACCGAATCCGGGTAGGTGTACAGGGTCTCGTGCAGGACGGTGTAGCGCATGACGCCGCTTACATCGCCGCGGTCTGGCGCCCCGCTTCGCCGACATGGCTGAAGAAGCGCAGGCTCAGTTGTTCGGAGAACAGCGCCGTCGCGCCCGACCATTGCGCGAGCAGCGCGTCGAGCCGTTCGCTGCCCTGGACGAGGTCCCGCACAGGGTCGATGGTGTCGATCGAGGCATTCGCCTCGGCGAGCCCGGAATGGTCGAGTTCGCCGAACACCTCGCCAAGGCGCGTGGCGGAATCCACCAATCCCTTCATCTGGAAGGCGAGCGAGCGCGGGTTGGCGACGTCGCGGATCAGCAGGTCCAGCACCGGCATCCACTCGGGCCGGGCGCGATAGCGCGTGCGATAGGTGACGATCGAGTCGGACAGGTCCAGCAACCAGTTCAGTTCGCTGTCCTCGGGGCCGGCGATCGCCTCGCGCAGCGTGTCGCACAGCCATTGCGCGCGCTCGATGCGCCGGCCGATCGACAGGAAGCGCCAGCCGGCGTCGCGCACCATGCCGTCGAGCGCGAAGCCCGAGAGCGTGGTGGTGACCGTGACCACCTGGTCGAGTTCTTCCAGCACGTCGGTGAGGGCCATGGCGCGCGACTTCGGCCGGCCGAGGCTGCTTGTGACCTGCGTCAGCACGCGCCAGTTGTCCAGCGAAAAGCGCTCGCGCAAATGCATCGCGAGCCGGAACAGGTGCCGCAGGTGCGAGGCGAGGCCGGCATGGGTGGCATCGGTCACGCTGCTGCGCAGCGCGCGCACCAGCGCGAGGTCGTCCAGCGCCTCCTCGCTCGTCGGCAGCACCCCGCCCTTGCGCAGCAGGGTCAGCATCGCCGCACGGCCGTGGGTGCCGTCGCGCGGCGCGTCGTCCAGCAGCCGGCCGATGGTCACGCGCAGCAAGCGCGCCGCGTGGTCGCAGCGTTCCTCGTGGCGCCCGAACCAGTAGAGGTTCTCCACCACCCGGCTCGACAGGCTCGGGCCGGCGCGCACCAGGTCCTCGGCCGAGGTGGTGGTGCGCAGCAGGCTGAAAGCGTTCACCGCGCCCTCGGCCATCACCCAGGTGTCCTTGCTGCCGCCGCCGCGCTGCATCGAGACCACGCGCGCGTCCTCCAGACCGGCGACGCGCGTCAGCCCGCCGGGCATCACCACGTAGCCGTTCGGCGAGGCGCAGGCGAACACGCGCAGGCTGGTGGCCCGCCCGAGCACCTTGCGCGGGCGCTCGCGGTCCCAGACCGGCGATTGCGACAGGTTCATGATCTCCTGCGCGACGAAATCGCCGGGGCGGTCGCGCAGCGTCGCCGCGAGGCCCTGCAGGCCGCGCGCGTCCAGGTCCGCGCCGAACACCGGCTCCCCGCGCAGGTGCGGGAAGGCCGGCTTGACCACCACCTGGTGCAGGCGCCCGAGCACGTCCTCGAGCGCCGCCGGCTCGCCGCACCACCAGGTGGCGATCGAGGGCATGGCGAGCGGCCCGCCGAGCAGCGCTTCGGACAGCCGCGGCAGGAAGCCGAACAGCATGCCGGTCTCGAGCACGTTCGAGCCCAGCGCGTTGGCGATCAGCACGTTGCCACGGCGCTCGGCATCGACCAGGCCCGGGATGCCGATCGAGGAATCGCCGCGCAATTCCAGCGGGTCGCACCAGATGTCGTCCTGCCGGCGCACGATGGCGTGCACCCGCACCAGCCCCGAGAGCGTCTTCATCCACACCTTGCCCTCGCGCACCGTCAGGTCATGGCCCTCGACCAACGGAAAGCCGAGGTAGCGCGCCAGGTAGGCATGCTCGAAGTAGGTTTCGTTCACCGGGCCGGGCGTGAGCAGCACGGTGAGCGGCGCCCGGCCCGGGTCGCGCGGCGCCCACTGCGCGAGCGTGTCGCGCAAGGTGGCGAAGAAACTGGCCAGGTGCTGCACCCGCAGGTCGAGGAACAGGTCAGGAAAGCCGCGCGAGATCACCAGCCGGTTCTCCAGCGCGTAGCCCGCGCCCGAGGGCGCCTGGGTGCGGTCGGCGAGCACCCACCAGCGCCCGTCGGGCGCGCGCGCGAGGTCGACCGCATAGAGGTGCAGCATGGTGTCGGCGACGTGCCGGGTGCCGTGGCAGGGCCGCAGGAAGCCCGCATGGCCGTGCAGCAGCGCCGCCGGCAGCAGGCCCTGCTTCAGCGTGCGCTGCTCGCCGTAGAGGTCGACCAGCGCCAGGTTGAGCAGGCGCGCGCGCTGCGCCACCGCGCGCTCGAGAAAGGCCCACTCCGAGGCGGGCAGGATGTTGGGCAGCGCATCGAGTTCCCAGGGCCGGTCCGCGCCCTGGGCATCCGCGTAGACGTTGTAGGTGACGCCGTTCTCCAGCACCTGGCGCTCGATCGCGCGCACGTGTTCGCGCATCGCTTCGGGCGGCTGCTCGAGCAGTTGCGCGAACAGCGCCCGCCAGTGCGGCCGCGGCTGCCCGTCCGCGCCGAGCATCTCGTCGTAACGGCCCGGGTCCTGCGGATAATCGGCGAGGAAGTCCTTCGGCATGGCGCGGCGCAGGGTAGCACGGGGCGCAGGCGGCACCTGGCGGGATCTGCGTTCATGGTAACGTATACGTTACCATGAACGCAGATCCCTGCGGCCCCTAGCGCGCAGCGTCTCCCATGCGGAACTCGTTCGACATTGCGTCGAGCTTCGCCTTCAGCGCGGGGTCGAGCCTGAGTTCGACCGCGGCGACGCTCGCCGCGAGCTGCGCTGCCCGGCTCGCGCCGATGATGGGCGCGGTCACCACCGGGTTGGCAAGCACCCAGGCCACGGCAAGGGTCGGCGCAGCAATCCCGGCCTCCTTTGCCAGCGTGGTGAACTGCGCCACGGCATCGAATTCGCGCCCCTGCCAGTAGCGCTCCGAGTACATCTTGCCGGCGTTGCCGAGCGTGAAGCGCGAGCCGGCGGGCGGCGGCGCCTTCGGGTCGTGCTTGCCGGTGAGCAGGCCGCCGGCGAGCGGGTTGTAGGGAATCACTGCGAGGTTTTCCTCGGCGCAGAACGGCAGCAGTTCGCGCTCCACCTGGCGAAACAGCAAGTTGTAGCGCGGCTGCACCGAGCAGACCTGCGCGAGGCCGAGCGCTTCCGCGCGGCCGAGCGCGCGCGCAACGCGGTAGGCATGGTAGTTCGACACGCCGACGTAGCGCGCGCGCCCCGAGCGCACCACGGTGTCGAAGGCCTCCACCGTCTCGTCCACCGGCGTCTGCGGGTCGAAGTGGTGCACCTGGTAAAGGTCGACGTAGTCGGTGCCGAGGCGCTTCAACGACGCGTCGATCGAGGCGAGCACGTGCTTGCGCGAGGTGCCCGCCTGCCAGGCCGAGCGCCCGGTGCGGCCGCTGCACTTGGTGGCGAGGATGAACTTGTCGCGTCGGCCCTTGAGCCACTTGCCGATGATGTTTTCGGTGCCACCCACGCTGTCCACCGTCCCGCCCAGCGGATAGACGTCGGCGGTGTCGATGAAGGTGATGCCGGCCTCGGCGGCCGCATCGAGGATGGCGAAGGACGCGGCCTCGTCGCACTGCAGTCCGAAGGTCATGGTGCCGAGGCACAGGCGCGAAACCTGCAGGCCGGTGCGGCCGAAGCGAACGTGTTGCATGGCGGGGCGTCCCGGGTCTGGAAGAACGGGGTGCAGTTTAGCCTGCCGCCCCGCCGCCGCCACGGCGACGGCTGAAACTCAACGCCGCAGGTCGAGCGTGAATGGAAACGCCGGGTTGCGCGCTTCCCGGGCCACCTTGATCTTTCCCGGGGTATGCCCGGTGCGGAAGAATCGCGCGAGGCGCCGTCCCTCGGCCTCGTAGGCGTTCACCGGATTGGTGTCGTGGGCGCGTCCGCCCGGGTGGGTCACGTGATACTGGCAGCCGCCCATCGAGCGCTCCATCCAGGTGTCGACCAGGTCGAACACCAGCGGCGCGTGGATGCCGATGCTGGGGTGCAAGGCGTTCGGCGGGGCCCAGGCCTTGTAGCGCACGCCGCCGACGAACTCGCCGACATTGCCGGTCGGCGCGAGCGGCACCGCCCGGCCATTGCAGGTCAGCACGTGCCGGTCGCCGACCAGGCCGGTGGCCTTCACCTGCATGCGCTCGAGCGAGGAGTCGACGTAGCGCACCGTGCCGCCGGCGGTGCCGGATTCGCCCATCACGTGCCAGGGCTCGAGCGCCGCGCGCAGCTCGACTTCCGCGCCGAGCACCTCGAACGAACCGATGCGAGGGAAGCGGAATTCGAGGTGCGGCAGGAACCACTCGGCCTCGAAGGCCCAGCCCGCGGCGTTCATCTCCTCGATCACGTCGCAGAAATCCTGCCAGACGAAGTACGGCAGCATGAAGCGGTCGTGCAGTTCGGTGCCCCAGCGCTTGAGGCGCGCGGGCCGGTAGGGCGCGCGCCAGAAGCGCGAGATCATCGCGCGCAGCAGCAGTTGCTGGATCAGCGACATGCGCGCGTGCGGCGGCATCTCGAAGCCGCGCATCTCGAGCAGCCCGAGCCGCCCGGTGGGGCCGTCCGGGGAGTACAGCTTGTCGATGCAGAACTCCGAGCGGTGCGTGTTGCCGCTGGAATCGATCAGCAGGTTGCGCAACGCCCGGTCGATGCGCCAGGGCGGCGGCGTCCTGCCCCCCCTGGCGAGGCGCGCGAGTTCGGCAAACGCGATCTCCATCTCGTAGACCGAATCGTTCCGCGCCTCGTCCAGGCGCGGCGCCTGGCTGGTCGGCCCGACGAACAGGCCCGAGAAAAGGTACGACAGCGACGGGTGGTTGTGCCAGGTGGCCACCATGCTGGCCAGCAGGTCCGGGCGGCGCAAGAACGGCGAGTCCTTCGGCGTATCGCCGCCCATGACGAAATGGTTGCCGCCGCCGGTGCCGGTGTGGCGCCCGTCGAGCATGAACTTCTCGGTCGACAGGCCCGCGGCGCGCGCGGTGTCGTAGAGGAAGGTGGTCTGCTCGACGAGGCCCTTCCAGTCCTTCGCCGGCTGGATGTTGATCTCCAGCACCCCGGGGTCCGGCGTGACGCGCAGCACCGTCATGCGCGCGTCGTACGGCGGCTCGTAGCCCTCGATCACCACCGGGAAGCCGAGTTCGGAAGCGGTGGCCTCGATCGCCGCAATCAGCTCGAGGTAGTCCTCCAGCGCCGCGAGCGGCGGCATGAAGACATAGAGCACGCCGTGGCGCGGCTCGATGCACAGCGCCGAGCGCGTCACCCAGCCGGCGGATTCCTTCGGCCGGGGCGCGCGTTCAACCGCGCCCTCGACGCGCACCGCGGGTTGCGCCCCCGCGGCTTCCTCCGCCGAGAGGTGTGGGGGCAAGGGGCTTGCCTTCGGCAAGGGCAGGGCGCCGGCCTTTGCAATCGCATCCGCCTTCGGCAGCGGCGGCAGGTCCTGCGTCGGGTCGGTCGCATGAATCCAGGGATAGTCGGTGTCCGCCGCCCAGGGCTGCGAGTCGAGCGGCAGGCGCAAGCCAAGCGGCGAGTCCCCCGGCACGAGGTAGCAGCGCTCGGCGCGCAGGAACCACGAACCCGTCTTCCAGCGCGCCTTGCCACGCTCGGTGCGCGCCACCGGCAGCACGTGGCCGGTGATTTTCGCCAGCCCCTCGTCGAACACCTTGCGCAGCCGCGCGCGCTCGAGCGGATCGGACAGCCGCGAATCCAGCGGGTCGACGTTCACCGGCAACTGCCGTTCGCGCCAGAGGTAGTACCAGACGTCCTCGTAGGCGGGGAAGATGTGGTCGGTGACGAGGCCGAGCTTCGGCGCCAGCGTCTGCAGGAACAGCCTTGCCTGCGCCTCGGTCGCGCCGTAGTCGACCGCTTCGTCGGCGATCAGCGCGGGGTCGGTCCAGACCGGTTCGCCGTCCTTGCGCCAGAAGCACGACAGCGACCAGCGCGGCAGCGGCTCGCCCGGATACCACTTTCCCTGCCCGTAGTGCGGCAGGCCGTGCGGCGCGTAGTGCGCCTTCAGCGTCGCGAGCAACTCGGCGCCGAGGCGGCGCTTCTCCGGCTTGCCCGGCGGCGAGTCCGCATCGGTGTTCCATTCCCGGCCGTCGCGGTTGCTCGCCGAGACGAAGGTCGGCTCGCCGCCCATGGTCAGGCGCACGTCGTCGGCGACCAGCGCGGCGTCCACGCGCTCGCCGAGCGCCAGGATGTTCTGCCAGGCGTCTTCGGTGTACGGCTTGGTGACGCGCGGCGTCTCGAGGATGCGATCCACACGCATCGCATGGGTGAACGTCACCTCGCATTCGCCGGTGGTGCCGGACACCGGCGAGGCGCTGCCCGGTTCCGGCGTCGCGGCGAGCGGAATGTGTCCCTCGCCCGTCATCAGGCCCGAGGTCGGGTCGAGCCCGATCCAGCCCGCGCCCGGCAGGTAGACCTCGCACCAGGCGTGCAGGTCGGTGAAGTCGACGTCGGTGCCGACCGGACCGTCGATCGCCTTGACGTCGGGGGTGAGCTGCACGAGGTAGCCCGAGACGAAGCGCGCCGCGAGGCCCAGGTGGCGGAACAGCTGCACCAGCAGCCAGCCCGAGTCGCGACAGGAGCCGCAGGCAAGTTCGAGGGTTTCCTCGGGCGTCTGGATGCCGGGTTCCATGCGCACCAGGTAACGCACTTCGCCGGCGACGAGCTGGTTCAGCCCGATCAGGAAATCCACGGTCGGCGTCACCGCGCGCGACACCTTCTTGAGCAGCTTGCTGAAGCGCGGCGTCGCCGGCAGCTTCGCGCGGTACGGCGCGAGTTCCGCGGTCAGCTCCGGGGGGTAGGCGAAGGGAATCTTCTCGGCGTACGGCTCGAGGAAGAAGTCGAACGGGTTGATCACCGCCATCTCGACGCGCAGGTCGACCTCGATGCGCAGTTCGCGCACCGCCTCCGGATACACCAACCGCGCGAGCCAGTTGCCCTGCGGGTCCTGCTGCCAGTTGATGAAGTGCTTCTCCGGCGCGACCTTCAGCGAGTAGGCGAGCACCGAGGTGCGCGCGTGCGGGGTCGGCCGCAGGCGCACTACGTGGGGACCGAGGATGACCGGGCGATCGTAGTGGTAGTGGGTGAGGTGGTTGATGCAGACCTGGATGGACACGCGGATCCTACTGCGATGACGCGCCGGACAGGCGGGCCTGGATGAACATGGTCTCCAGCCCGCCGCCGATGCGGATGCCGCGGATCGGGCAGGCGTCGAGGTGGTCGGCGCCGATCGCGACCTTGATGTGTCCGTCGCCGATGGGTTCGTCCATGGCGACGTCGAAGCTGCGCCAGCTGCCCTGCACGTGGGCCTCGGCCCAGGCGTGCAACTGGGGCACGGCATTGGGGTGATCGGGGTCGCACAGCCAGCCCGAGACGTAGCGCGCCGGCACGCCGAGCTGGTGGCAGCCGGCGATGAACACATGCACCAGGTCGTCAAAGGTGCCCGACTGGTCCGCCATCGCCGTTGCCGCGTCCGGCGCCGCAGCGATGTAGCCCGGACTGAAGCCGAGCCGGTCATGCACCGCGTCGGCGAACTCGCGCAGGCCGCCGAGCTGGTCGCTGCGCCGGTACTTTTCAGCAAACGCGGCAACGGCCTCGTCGGGCTTGGTCAGTGTGGTCTCGCGCAGGAACAGGGCCGGCGGCAGCGGCGCCTCGGCGAAGTCCGAGGGCGCATCCTCGCCGCGCGAGGTCTCGACCGTGCCGAAGGCGCGCACGCGGATTTCGGTCACCGGCACGTCCAGCGTCAGCACGTGCAGCACGTTGCCGTAGCCGTCGAAGGTGCCCACCGGGTTGCCCGGCGTCTCGATGGTCCAGTCGAGCACCTTCTGGCGCGCGGTGTCGCGCGGGGTCAGGCGCAGGTACTGCGTCGACAGGCGCACCGGCGAGTCGTAGGTGTAGGTGGTGAGGTGGTCGATCTTGAGTTGCATTCGGGGTCCCGGTCGATCGTCTCAGACCACGCCGAGGTAGGCGCGCTGGATGCGGTTGTCGAGTTCGGCGATGTCGGTGATGCATTCCTCGAGGTATTCGTGCAGGCCGCTGGCGAAGATCTCTTCCATCTCGGAGTAGGTCAGGCGCACGTTCAGCTCGCCGGCAAGGCGCTTCGCGCTGCCGTCCTTCTGCCCCTCGATGCGCTGCAGCGCCTGGTTCACCTGCTCCATGCAGGCCGCGAGCGACCTCGGCATGCGCTTCTCGAGCACCAGCAGTTCCGCCACCTTGATCGGGTAGATCTGGTCGCGGTACAGCCCGCGGTAGGTCTCGAAGGCCGACACCGAGCGCAGCAGCGAGGTCCACTGGTAGTAGTCGACGGCGCCGCCGACGTCGTCCACCGAGGGCAGCACGGCGTGGTACTTCACGTCCAGGATGCGCGCGGTGTTGTCGGCGCGCTCGAGGAAGGTCCCGACCCGGCTGAAGTCGAACGCCTCGCCGCGCATGACCGTGCCGGAGGTGACGCCGCGGAACAGGTGGCTGCGTTCCTTCACCCAGTCGAAGAAGCGCGTGGCGTCGCCGCCCGAGACGCTCTCGCGCCGGGTCGTGCGCATCTCGATCCAGGTGGCGTTCAGTGTCTCCCACATCTCGGAAGTGATCTGCCAGCGCACCGCGTGCGCGTTGGCGCGCGCGGCCTTGAGGCAGGAGAAGATCGACGAGGGGTTGTCCTCGTCGAAACCGAGGTAGTCGATCAGCGTGGCGAGCGTGAGCTGGCTGTGCTTCGTCTTGAACTCCTCGACCAGGTCGGTGATCGCGAGCGGCGCGAGCAGGTTCTGCGCGCGCACGTCGCCGGTGCCGAAGAGCACGAGGTTGGAGGTGACGCCGAGGATGCGCGCCATGCTCTCGGCGCGCTCCATGTAGCGCGACATCCAGAAAATCTGATTTGCTACGCGCGATAACATTTAATCCACCACCCAGGTATCTTTGGTCCCACCGCCCTGCGAGGAGTTCACCACCAGCGAACCCTCGTTCAGCGCAACGCGCGTCAGGCCGCCGGGCACCACGCGCACTTCGCGTCCCGAGAGCACGTAGGGCCGCAGGTCGACGTGGCGCGGCGCGATGCCCTGCTCGACCATGGTCGGGCAGGTCGACAGCGACAGCGTCGGCTGGGCGATGTAGTTGTCCGGGTCGGCAATGATGCGCGCGCGAAAGGCCTCGACCTCCTCGCGCGTCGCCCGCGGCCCGACCAGCATGCCGTAGCCGCCCGAGCCCTGCACTTCCTTGACCACCAGTTCGGGCAGGCGATCGAGCACCAGTTCGAGGTCCTCGGGCCGCTTGCACTGCCAGGTCGGCACGTTCTTCAGGATCGGCTCCTCCGACAGGTAGAAGCGGATCATGTCCGGCACATAGGGATAGGTGGACTTGTCGTCCGCCACGCCGGTGCCGATGGCGTTGGCCAGCCCGACGTTCCGCGCGCGCACCACCGAGAGCAGGCCCGGCACGCCGAGCATCGAGTCCTGCCGGAAGGCGAGCGGATCGAGGAAGGCGTCGTCCAGCCGGCGATAGATCACGTCGACGCGTTCCCAGCCCTTGGTCGCGCGCATGTACACGAAGCCGTCCTTGACGAACAGGTCCGAGGCCTCCACCAGCTCGACGCCCATCTGCTGGGCGACGAAGGCGTGCTCGAAGTAGGCGCTGTTGAACGGCCCCGGCGTGAGCACCACCACGGTGGGCTCGCGCATCGCGCGCGGTGCCGCGGCGCGCAGCGTGTCGAGCAGCAGCGTCGGATAGTGCTCCACCGGGAACACCCGCTGGCGCTCGAACAGTTCCGGAAAGAGCCGCATCATCATCTTGCGGTTTTCCAGCATGTACGACACCCCCGAGGGCGTGCGCAGGTTGTCCTCGAGCACGTACCAGTCGCCGGTGTCGTTGCGGATCAGGTCGACGCCGGAGATCTGCGAGTAGACGTGGTGCGGCAGGTCGAGGCCAAGCATTGCGACCTGGTAGGCCTCGTGCGTCAGCACCTGCGCCTCCGGGACCACCCCGGCGCGCAGGATCTCCTGCTTGTGGTAGATGTCGTGCAGGAAGCGGTTGAGCGCGGTGACGCGCTGCTTCAGGCCCTTCAGCAGCGCATCCCACTCACCCTTCGGGATGATGCGCGGCACCAGGTCGAACGGAATCAGCCGCTCGGCGCCGGAGTTGTCGCCATAGACCGCGAAGGTGATGCCGACGCGGTGGAACAGCAGGTCGGCCTCGCGCCGCTTCTCGGCGAGTCGCTCGGGCGGGGTCTCCTTCAGCCATTCGGAGTAGGCGCGGTAATGCGGACGCAGGGCGCCCGACGCATCGTGCATTTCGTCGTAGTGCATGAGAACCAATCTGCCCTTATTCCCGGAGATGGGCAACTTGCGCGCATCTGGAAACTGTGCAATCGCGGGCGCGGCAGCGCCCGGCCGGGCGCTGCATTCAAGCTCTGGTCGCGACGCGCACCGTTCGGGTGCGCGCGGAGCATTCTACGCAGGAAGCCGGGTCGACTGCCAGGCGATGAATTTCCAGCCCGCCGGGGTCTTCGTCCAGACGACGAGAAAACGCAGCGACAGCACCTTGGCCTCGCCGCCGACCTCGACGTCCAGGCTGGCGGCGCCGGTCACCAGCGCGGTGTCGCCGAGCAGTTGCACCTTGCGATCGCGCGTCTCGGTGCGCTTGTAGCGTGTCTTCCCGGAGCGCAGCGCCTCAAGGAAGCTCGCCTTGGTGTCGACCACGGCGGAGGAATGCGTGTAGACCATCGCGTCGTGCAGCATGCCTTCGAGCGCCCGGGTGTCGTTGGCGACCTGCGCCGCGAGACGCGCGTCTTCCAGCGCGAGAATTTCCTGTTCACTGCTCATCTCCACACCTCCCGGGCGATCTCGACGATTCGAGCGAGCTTTTTCCACTGTTCGGCTTCCGACAGGGCATTGCCGTGGTGCGTGCTCGAGAATCCGCACTGCGGCGACAGGCACAGGTTCTCCAGCGGCACGAATTTCGCTGCCTCGTCGATCCTGCGCTTGATCAGGTCCTTCGATTCCAGCTCGCCCACCTTGGTGGTCACCAGCCCCAGCACCACCTTCTTGCCGCGCGGCAGGGCGCGCAGCGGCTCGAAGCCGCCGGCGCGCGCCGAGTCGAACTCCATGAACCAGCCGTCGACGTCGGTGGCGAACATGGCCTCGGCCACCGACTCGTAGCCGCCCTCGGCCACCCAGGCGCTCTTGAAGTTGCCGCGGCAGGTGTGCATGGTGACCGTCATGCCGGCCGGCCGGTCGGCGAGCGCGGCATTGATGGTCTCGGCGTACAGGCGCGGCAGTTGATCCGGGTCGTCGCCGTTCCGGCGGCAGTTCTCGCGGATCTTCGGGTCGCACAGGTAGGCGAAGGCCACGTCGTCGAGCTGCAGGTAGGTGCAGCCGGCGACGCCGAGGTGGGCGATCGCCGCCTTCCACGCCGCGGCGACGTCCGCCCAGTAGGCCTGCATGTCCGGGTAGGCCTCGCGCGAGATCGAGGCGCGGCCGCCGCGCAGGTGCAGCATCGACGGCGAGGGAATCGTCATCTTCGCGGTCTTCTTCGTCACCGACTTCAGAAACGCGAAATGCTCCGTCATGATCGGGCCGGCGCAGCGCACCCGGCCGCTCACCGAGGGCATCGGCGGTTGTTCCTCGGTGCCGCCGAATTTCGGCCCCGGGTTGACCGTCATGGTCACGCCCTCGAGCGCGCCCATGAAGTCGAGGTGCCACCAGTCGCGGCGCAGTTCGCCATCGGTGACCGATTCGAGGCCGGTCGCTTCCTGCTTCGCCACCGCGTCGCGGATCGCCGCGTCTTCGGCCGCCTTCAGCGCTGCGGCGTCGATCTTGCCGGCCTTGAACTGCCCCCGCGCCGCCGCGAGCGCAGCCGGACGCAGCAGGCTGCCGACGTGGTCGGCGCGATACGGCGGTTTCATGCCGCGGCCTTCGCCGGTTGCAGGACGAAGTCGTAGTGCACGCTGTACCCGCCTTTCGCGTCCTTCGTGAAATCCGCAATCAGCGAATCCTTCACGCCGAACACCGCGTCCGAATCGAGGAACTCGTCGCCGCGCACGAACAAATGCGTGGTCAGCTTTTCGTAGCCGGGCGCCTGGATCATGAAATGCAGGTGCCCCGGGCGCATCGGGTGCCGGCCAGTGGCGGCGAGCATCCTGCCTACGGGGCCGTCGTGCGGCACCGGGTAGCTCATCGGCTTCACGCAGCGGAAGTGGAAGGTGCCGTCGGCGCCGGCGCGAAAGCGCGCGCGCAGGTTGGTGCCCTCGGGCTTCTGCACGTCGTAGAAGCCGTCGCCGCCGGCTTCCCAGACGTCGATGATCGCGTTCGCAAGCGGCGTGCCGTCGGTGGCGGCGACGCTGCCGCTGACCGCGCAGGGATCGCCCGGCGTGCCGGGCCTGCAGATGTTCTCGCCCATCTGCATCTCGGGCGCGCCCTCGACGAAGAACGGGCCGAGCACGGTGTTAGCGGTGGCGCCGCCGGTCCTGGCGAAATTGATCGCGTCCACCAGCATCGACACGCCGAGCGTGTCCGACATGAGGATGAATTCCTGGCGCTTGTCGTCGCACATGTGCCCGGTGCGGGTGAGGAAGCTGATGCCCTCGAACCATTCCTCCGGCGTCGGGCGCACCTCGCGCACGAATGCGTGCAGGTGGCGCACCAGGCTTTCCATCACCGCCTTGAGGCGCGGATCCGGCGTGCCGGCAAGGCGCGCGAGTACCGCCTCGGTGAGCGTGTCTTCGTTGAAATTCCGGATCGTCATCGCTTCGTCTCCCGGCCCTGACAGGCCCTTTCCCGGGCGCCTCGAATGCTACCATCGGGGCGCACCCCGACCGGAGGAGGCCCCCCCATGTTGAAGTCCCGCTTGCTTGTCCTTGCCGCCGCCCTGCTTGCCGGGTTCGCGGCCCCGGCCCTCGCCCAGCAGGGCACGGTGAAAATCATCCTCGGCTACCCGGCCGGCGCCTCGAGCGACATCCTCACGCGCATCGTGGCCGACCACATGCGTGTCACGCTCGGCCAGTCGGTGATCGTCGAAAACAAGCCCGGCGCCGGCGGGCGCATCGGCAACGAAACGGTGAAGCAGGCGGCGCCCGACGGCACGACGCTGCTGATGACGCCGGTGGCGACGATGGCGATCTTTCCGCACTCCTTCGGCAACCTGCGCTACGACCCGTTCAAGGACTTCGACCCGGTCACGCACCTGGCGGACTTCCAGCTGGCACTCGGGGTCGCGGCGCGCATTCCCGCGAAGACGCTCGCCGAGTATGTGGCGCTGGTGAAGCAGGATTCGAAGAACGGCTTCTACGCCTCCGCCGCCGCCGGCAGCATCCCGCATTTTCTCGGTGTCATGTTCGCGCGCAGTGCCGGCATCGAGTTGACGCACGTGCCGTACAAGGGCACGGCCAACGTGCTGCAGGCGCTCGCCGCCGGCGAGATCGCGGCGGCGACCACGCTCTCGGCCGACATCGGCTCGCTGGTGAAGGCGGACAAGGCGCGGCTGCTTGCGGTCTCGGGCGACAAGCGCGACCCCGCGTTCCCGAACGTGCCGACCTTCAAGGAGTCGGGCTTCGACATGAGCGCAACCGGCTGGTACGAGCTGTTTGCGCCGGCGGGAACGCCGGCAGCGACGGTCGACCGCCTCTCGAAGGCGGCGATTGCGGCGATCAAGGATCCGGCGGTGAACCAGCGCCTTGTGGGGATGGGCCTCGATCCGTCCGGATACGACGCCGCGACGCTGGCGAAGGTCCTCAAGGCCGACTTCGACAAGTGGGGGCCGATCATCAAGGCCTCCGGCTTCAAGCCCGGCGGCTGAACGCGTGACGATCGCCTTCGTCTCGGGCGAGGTCGAGCCGGAGCGCTGGCTGCCCGGCCTCGCGAAGGCCCTGCCCGGTGAAACCTTTGAGGCCTGGCCGCAGGTCGCCGAGCCCGCCGCGGTCGAGATCGCGCTGGTCGCCGCGCCGCCGAAGGGCGTGCTGGCGAAGTTCCAGAACCTGAAGTTCATCCAGTCGCTGTGGATGGGCGTGGACGGCCTGCTCGGCGATGCCACCCTGCCCGAGCGCGTGCCGATCGCGCGACTGCTCGACCCCGGCATGATCGCGGCGATGGGCGAGACGGTGCTCGCGCGCGTGCTCGACTGGCACCGGCACCTGTACCGCTATCGCACCTTCCAGGCGGCGCGCGACTGGCATCCCCTGCCCCAGTTCATGGCCGCCGACCGCAGCGTGGGCATCCTCGGCCTCGGCACCCTCGGCGAGGATGTCACGGGAAAGCTGCTCGCGCTCGGCTTCAACGTGCTCGGCTGGAGCCGGCGCGCGAAGAACGTGCCCGGCGTGGCCTGCTTCCACGGCGAGCCGGGGCTGGAATCGATGCTGCGACGCACCGACGTCCTCGTCAGCCTTCTGCCGCTCACCCCGGCGACGCGCGGGATCATCTGCGCGCCGACCATCGCGCTGATGCGCGAGGGCGGTTGCGTGATCAACGTCGGCCGCGGGCCGCAGGTGGTCGAGGCGGACCTGCTTGCCGCGCTCGAGGCCGGACGGCTCAGCCACGCCTACCTCGACGTCTTCGAGACCGAGCCGTTGCCGGCCGACCACCCGTACTGGTCGCATCCCGCGGTCACCGTCACGCCGCACATCGCAGCGCTCACCGAGACGCGCACCGCGCTCGCCATGGTGGCGGAGAACATCGCGCGCGTGCGCCGCGGCGAAAAGCCGCAGGCGCTGGTCGACCCGCAGGCCGGCTACTGATTCCTCCCCTCAACCTTTCCCGAAAGGACACCAGACCATGATCCACGTCATCGCCGTCATCACCGCCAAGCCCGGACAACGCGCCACGGTGCTCGCCAACTTCAAGGCCAACGTGCCCGCGGTGCTCGCCGAGAAGGGCTGCATCGAGTACGGCGCCACCATCGACGCGGATCCCGCGCCCGGCTTCCAGGCGAAGTGCGGCCCGGACACCTTCCTGGTCGTGGAGAAATGGGAAAGCATGGACGCGCTGAAGGCCCATGCCGCCGCGCCGCACATGGCCGCCTATGCGGCGAAGAACAAGGACCTGCTCGCCAGCCGCGTGATCCACATCCTGCAGCCGGCCTGAGCCGTCGGCGGCGCCGGCCCGCGGCAGGGCGCCAGCCACGCGCCCGCCTCCCTCAGCGCGCCTCGCGCCAGGGCCAGGCGAGCCGGAACCGGCGGCCGTGCAGGAACACACCGATGCGGGTGCCTTGCACCCAGTAGTGATAGCTGAGGAACGACAGCAGCGTGGTGAACACCACCACCGCAGTGAATTTCGCCACCGCGGGCAGGTCGTACTGCACCAGCCACCAGCCGGCGAGCGCCACCAGCGGCAGGTGCACCAGGTACACCCAGTAGGCCGATTGCGAGGCGTACAGCGCCCAGGGCGAGGGCCGGTCGAAGAAGCGCACCGCGCTGCCGATGGCAAGCGCGACCATCGCCCAGGTGCACAGGCCGTTCGCCGCCACGGCGACCAGGTGATTCAGTTCGCCCGCCGTCGGGTGCACCGCATGGTCGACCTGGCTGGCCCACAGGGCGAGCGGAAACAGCACCGCGGCGAACACCGCGTTGCGACCGGCGCTGCGCGCGAGCACCTGCAAGGCCCCGGGAAACTGCCGGAGCAGGTACCCGAGGACGAAGAACAGGCCGTAGTAGGCCAGTGAAGGCAGGTGCGGTTCGAAGAAGATGAAGCCCTCGAGCACCTGTCCGCCGTGAAACGGCCACAGCGTCACCGCGCTCAGCACGCCGAGGACCAGGATCGAGACGGGTGAACCGAGGAACCACAGCACGGGCTTCGCGCAACGCCCCGCGAACTGCCCGAGGCCGCGGCACAGCGGCAGCAGCAGGTAGAAGTACGTGAGATAGAGGAGGAACCACAGGTGCAGGGCCGCCGGCGCATCTGCAGGGAAGCCCGCCGCGGCGAGTTCCGCGCGAAGTATTTCGAGTTCCGCGGGGTCGGGCAGCAGCCGGTGCGTGCCGAAGCGCGTGGCCAGCGCGAAATCCGCCAGCAACAGCACCGTCACCGGCAGGATCAGGATCACCGACGCGACCAGCGGCAGCACGATGCGCACCGAGCGGTCCCGCCAGGTGCCGTAGATGCCGCGCTTCTCCACCAGCAGCGCAGCGAAGAAGCCCGCCAGCACGAAGAAGGTCGGCATGCGAAACGCATGGATGAAGTGGAAGACGAGGTCGAACGCGAGCGACTTGTTCGGGTCGGTCGGCAGCGGCACGACCGGCGGCGGCGCGGCGAGGTACAGGTTCGCGGCATGCAGCACGATGCCGAGCAGCATCATGCCGCCGCGCAGCGCGTCCAGTCCATAGTACCTGCGCTCCTGCATTGACCCGATCTCCGCGCCCGGCGAGGCTGGACGGCGACGCACCCTACTCCAGTCCGAAGAAGGCCCGAATGCGTCCGAGCAGCCGTTCACCCTGCTTCCGGCCGGTCGAGGTGGTCTCGGCGAGGTCGGTGACGCTCTTCAGTCCCAGGGACCGCGCAGCGAGCACCGACGACATTTCCTCGGCGATCTGCGGACGCGAGCGGATAATGCCCTCGAAGCCTTCCTTGTCGAGGCGATAGCACTCGACATCGGTTCTTGCGGTGACGGTGGCGGTGCGCGGTTCACCGGTCATGAGCCCCATCTCCCCGAACACGTTGCCCGGGCCGAGCGTGGCGACAGGCCGACGCGTGCCGTCCGCGCCCTCGACTGCGACGTCGGCCTCGCCGTCGACGAGGATGTAAAGCCAGTGCGCGATGGCCCCCTGCCGCGTCATGACGTCGCCGCGCACAAATGGCGTGTAGACGAGGCGATCGGCCATGGCACGAAACTCCGTCTCCTCGAGCGGTGCGAACAATTCGATGCCCTTCAATGCGCCAAGGCGGCGCCCGATCTCCCGCGCATGCCGCGCGGCCTCGCGTGCCTCGTTCTCCTTCACGGTGTGCAAGAGGTACTGCGGCAGCGCGACCTGGATGCCCGCCCGCTGCAGCGCGGCGAACACGTGGATGCGCACCGCCGTGTCGGTAGGGTCATCCGGCAGCGGGTCGGTCAGCCAGTAGCGCAGCGCGTAGCGCGCGAAGCCATGCGAGAACTCCATCATCACGCAGTTCGGCGCCGGATCGCGCGCGACGTTCGGGATCTCCGCACCGGCGAGCGCGCCCTCGGCGACCGCGAGCACGCGCGAGGGCGGCACCTCATAGGCGACGTCGAACCAGATCCAGCGTCGCCAGCGCACCGGTTCACGGTCGGGGTTACCTATGACGCTGAAGCGCGTCTTCATGAGGGCGCCGTTCGGCACGATGACGATTTCGCCGTTGCGGGTGCGGATCGAGGTGTGGCGCCAGTGGATCTGGACCACGCGCCCGGACACATCGTCGAGCTTCACCCAGTCGCCGATCGAAATCGAGTCGTCGAGTTCCAGCAGCAGGCCGCCGAGCACGTTGCCCAGCGTGTCCTGCATCGAAAAGGCGATCACCGCGGTGATCACGGCAGAGGTGGTGATCAGACTGGAGAGGTCCATACCCGCGGCACGCAACTGCAGCATTCCCCAGCCCACGTAGGCGAACAGCACGAATAGGTCTTCGACGATGCGCGGCGCGCTCATGCCGGCAAAGGGCAGCACCGCACGGAACAACGCGAAACCGCCCAGACGGATGACGGCCATGCCGGACACCAGCACACCGGCATTTCGCAGGACCTCGCCCGCCTTCACGATCTCGAGCACCATGAAGAGGGCGCCGGCCGCTTCGGCGCCCAATCCGAGGAGGAGGAATAGCAGGGTGTTGCGGATCACGGTCCGTTCGGCGCCCCCCGTGCGCAGCAGCAGCAGCGAAAAAAGCACGCTGAACCCGCCGAGCACGAGCAGGTCCTCCCGCCAGAACAGCTGCCAGGCCTCCGTGAGCATCACCACTAGCGGGCGAGGTACCCGGAATCGACCGGCAGGGTGATGCCGGTCACGCAGCGCGCCGCGGGGCTCGCAAGGTAGAGCACCGCCGCCGCAATGTCGTCCACCTCGGGCAGCGTGCCCAGGGGCGCGTTTCGCAACACGGTCTTCAGCACCTCGGCGTTGGAGAACACGGGCGTGGTGAGGTCGGTGCGCACGAAGGTCGGCGCCACGGCGTTCACCCGGATGCCGAATTGCGCCCATTCCAGCGCCAGCGCCTTGGTCAGGTTCACCACCCCGCCCTTGGAGGCCTGGTAGGACGCGTTCGGGAAGATGCCGCCCGAGAGTCCCATGATCGAGGCGATGTTGATCACCGTGCCGCCGCCGATCGCCTTCATGTGGCGCGCCGCGGTGCGCGCGCAGACGAACACGGCGGACAGGTTCAGGTCGATCACGTGCTGCCACTCGACAAGCGGCAGCTCGGTGGCCGGGATGCGCGCCGCGCGCCCGGCGTTGTTGACGAGGATGTCGAGCCCGCCCAGCTTGCCGATGGCCTCGCCGATCGCCTGTTCCACCGCCTCCGCATCGGTGACGTCGCAGGTCCAGGCCTCGGCGCGCCCGCCCGCCTCGCGGATCGCCGCCACCGTGCCCTTCGCGTGCTCGCCGTCCAGGTCGAGCACCGCGACCGCGGCGCCGGCGCGTGCCAGCAGCCTGGCGGTGGCCGCGCCGATGCCGCGACCGCCGCCGGTCACCAGCGCCACCTTGCCCGGGATTTCGAAGAGCTCCATGTCGCCACTATATACTGGCGCGCATGAACGATTTGCTGATCCGCAACGCCCTGCTGCTCGACGGCCGCGGCGGCCCCCCCGTGACAGGCGACCTCGCGGTGCGCGCGGGCCGCATCGCCGCGCTCGGCGCCGACTGCGGCCCGGCGCGCGAGAGCCTCGACGCCGGCGGCCTCGCGCTGATGCCCGGTATCATCGACAACCACACGCACTACGACGCCCAGCTCACCTGGGACCCGACGCTCTCGCCCTCGCCCGAGCTCGGCGTCACCACGGCGATCATCGGCAATTGCGGCTTCACCATTGCGCCCTGCCGGCCGGCGGACCGCGAGCGGGTGATGCGCAACCTGACGCAGGTCGAGGGCATGTCGCTCGACGCGCTGCGCGCCGGCATCCGCTGGGACTTCGAGTCGGTGCCGGCCTACCTCGACCAGCTCGAGCGTTCAGGTTCGGTGCCGAACATCGCCGGCTTCGTCGGCCATTCGAGCGTGCGCACCTTCGTGATGGGCGCGGCGGCGACCGAGCGCGCCGCGATTCCGGAGGAAGTGGCGGCGATGCAGGCGCTCGTCACCGAGGCGCTTGCCGCGGGCGCGATCGGCTTTTCCACCAGCACCTCGCCCGCGCACAACGGCGAGGGCGGCGTGCCGATGCCCTCGCGCCTCGCCGACGATGCCGAGTTGCGCGCGCTCGCCGGCTGCCTCAAGGGCACCGGCGGCGTGTTCATGCTCACCAAGGGCGGGCAGACGAAGATCGACTTCCTCGAGTCGCTGGCCGCGGACACCGGCCGCCCGGTGGTGATCGCGGCGCTGCTGCACAACAGCACCAACCCGGGCGCCGTGTTCAAGGACCTAGACGCGATCGCCGCGGCGAACGCGCGCGGCCACCGGCTGGTGGGCGCGATGTCCTGCTGCCCCCTGAGCTTCGACTTCACGCTCGCCTCGCCCTACCCGATCGAGGGCATGGACGCGTGGAAGCCCGCGCTCGGCAAGCACGGCGCCGCGTTTCGCGCGGTGCTTGCCGATGCCGGCTTCCGGCAGGCGATCCGCGACGAGCTTTCGCGCCCGGCGGTGTTCCGCATCTTCAACGGCGAATGGGACAAGGTGCACGTGGTCGAGTGCGCGAAGCCGGAGAACCGGAAGTTCGAGCAGCAGAGCATCGCGCAACTGGCCGCCGCCTCGGGCCGCGACCCGCTGGACGTCTGGTTCGACCTCGCGCTGGAGGAGGACCTGAAGACCGTCTTCGTCGCGCTCACCATGAACAGCGACGAGGAGGCGGTGGCGCGCATGCTGCGCCACCCGGCGAGCATGGTCTCGCTCTCGGACGCCGGCGCCCACCTCACCTTCTTCAACGACGCCGGCTACGGCCTGCACCTGCTCGGGCACTGGGTGCGCGAGCGCGGCGTGCTCTCGCTCGCCGAGGCCGCGCAGGCGCTGTGCGCGCGGCCGGCGCAGGTGTTCGGCATCGCGGGCCGCGGCGTGCTCGAAGCCGGCGCCGCCGCCGACCTGCTGCTGTTCGACCCGAAGACGGTCGGGCGCGGGCCGAAGGAACGCCGCCACGACCTGCCCGCGGGCGCCCCGCGCCTGATGACCCCGGCCCTCGGCGTGCATGGCGTGTGGGTGAACGGCGTGCGCGTGGCCGACGAAAAGGGCCGGGTCGAGGCCGCCGGCACGCCGGGACGTTTGCTGCGCCGCTTCACCGCCTGAGGCAGGCGGCGCGCGTGGCGCCGCTTCCCGCACTATAGTAACGTATACGTTACTATATGCCCAAAGCCCGCGCCCGGGCGAGCCGCGCCGCGCCCTCGGCGAGCCGCGCGTCGCTTGCGGCGAAGCACCAGCGCACGTAGCCCTCGCCTTCGGGGCCAAAGGCCGAGCCGGGGGCGAGACCGAGCCCGACCTCCCGCACCACGCGCTTGCACCACTCGAGGCTGTCGACCATGCCCTCGATCCTGAGAAAGGCGTACATCGCCCCGGCGGGTTGCGCCGCGGTGACGCCGGGCACCGGCGCGAGCAACTCGACCAGCCGGTCGCGCGCATGGCGCAGGCGCCCGACCGAGCGCAACACTTCGTCCTCGCCCTGTTCCAGCGCCGCCACCGCCGCGCGTTGCACGAACACCGGCGCGCAGGAGGTGTTGTACTCGATCAGCTTGCCGAGGTCCTCCGCCAGGCTCGGCGGCACCACCACCCAGCCCAGCCGCCAGCCGGTCATGCGCCAGGCCTTGGAGAAGGTGTTGGTGCTGATGACGCGCTCGCCGGATTCGGCAAAGTCCATGATGCCGGGCGCCACCGCCCCCGCCTCACCGCCGAAGTACAGCCGCTCGTAGGCGTCGTCGGAAAAGATCCAGATGCCGTGCTGGCGGCAATACCCGAGGATCGCGCGGCAGGCTTCCGGGTCGAGCGTCCAGCCGGTGGGGTTGTTCGGCGAGTTGATGTACACCGCGCGCGTGCCCGGGGTCAGCGCATCCAGCAGGCGGTCGAGGTCGAGCCGCCAGCCCGAGGGGTGGAACTCGAGCGCGACCGTATCGACGCGCGCACCGAGGATCTTCGGGATCTCCTGCAGGTTCGGCCACAGCGGCACCACCTCCACCACGCGGTCACCCGGGTCCAGCACCAGTTGCGAGGCCAGCATCAGCGCGTTCACCCCGGCGCTGGTGACCGCGATCGCCCCGGCCTCCACCGGGCGGCGCAGGCGCGAGACATAGGCCGCGAGCGCCGCGCGCAGTTCCGGGATACCGAGGTTGTGCGTGTAATAAAGCTCGCCGGAGTCGATCGAGGCCATGCCGGCGCGACGGATGAATTCCGGCGTCGGTTCGTCGGGTTCGCCGACCCAGAAGGGCAGCACGTCGCTGCGGCCGATGCCCGCATTGAACAGTTCGCGGATCTTCGAGGCGGTGAGGTTGCGCACGGCCGCGCGTGCAAGCACCGGAGGCGTCAGGTCCACGGGGGGCGAGGGTCGATCCATGAAAGGCCGGTAGTATAGGGGCGTGCCACCGCCGCCGCACCGCCAGGCCCGCGCGTCGCTCTGGGCCGCAGTCGCGATCATGGTCGTCTGGGGCTGCAATTTCGCGGTCACCAAGTATCTGCTCGCCGAGATCGGCGTCGGGCCGTTCCTGTTCATGCGCTTCGCCAGCCTGCCGCTGCTCGGCTTCGCGCTGCTCGCCATCGTCTTCCGGCGGCGGCTCAGGCGCACGATCCCGCGGCGCGAGGACTGGGCGCGCTTCCTCGCCTGCGGGCTGATCGGCCAGACGCTGCACGTCGGCATCGTCATGTGGGGCATCAACCTGTCGACCGCATTCTCCAGCGCGCTGGTGCTCACCAGCGGGCCGCTCTTCACCCTGCTGATCCTCGCCGTGCTCGGCGTCGAGCGCCTGCGCGCGCGGCAGATGGCCGGCACGCTGGTGGCCTTCGCCGGCATCATCGTCTTCCTCTCGGACAAATTCGCCCGCGGCCTCGCGCAGGCGGGCGCCGGCGACCTCGTGCTGCTCTTCGCCGCGTCGCTGTTCTCGCTTTACACCGTGATCGCCAAGCCGCTGGTGCAGCGCTACGGCCCGCTCATCGTCCTGGCATGGACCCTCGCCGTCGGCGCCCCGCCGATGATCCTCGTCACCCTGCCCTCCATGTTCTCCCTGCCCGAGGCGCTCTCGCCCTGGGTCTGGGTCGCGCTCACCTGGGCGATCATCGTCTCCTCGTTCCTCGGCTGGCTGGTCTGGGCCTGGGTCAACGCCATCCGCGGCATCGCAAAAAGCGCGCCGCTGCAGTACCTCATGCCGCCGATCGCCGGCATCGTCGCCTGGCTCACCCTGGGCGAAGTCTTCACCCCGCTGAAGATCGCCGGCGCCGTCATCACCATGGGAGGCATTGCCTGGGCGCAGTTCGGCGGCGGCCATCCGCCGTCAAAGGAAGTGGCGCAGCCGGATTCCGGTTGAGGTTCGTGGACCCGATGTCGTGATCAGCGCCGGATTGGAGGCCCTCAGTTTCCCCGGCCTTGCTTCGGAAGAACGGATAGGAAAATCAATCCGGCGCTGCTCGTGTAACGTTTCATGAGAATCCCCCTTTTCCTGTCACGTGGTCCCGGCGCACCGCTGCACAACGGTGCTTATGTCGCGTCGCGGGCCATAATTAGAAAATGGAAGGGGTATAGGATGGCGAACATGCAGGCATTTATGACGCTGTTGCAGTACATAGGCGAGAACATCGCGCTGTTCTCCGGCGGCCTGTTCACCGGAGCGACGCTCTACATCTGCCTGACGGAGCGCCCGCCGCGCACGGCGCTGAGTTTTCCCGACCTGCTTGCGCTGTCGCGCGCCAATGCGGGCGTGACCACCGCCTTCCTGGCCGTATTTGCGACCGTGACCGCACTGGCCGCGCTGATGGCTGCGTTCGCCGGGGCCGGGTACTGGTGGCTGGTCGGCGGTCTCGCGCATGCCGCCGCCGTTTTCGTGCTGGTCACCAAAGTCAGGGCGATCGACAGGCAATTGGCCGAACTGCATGGGGAGCGCGAATTCGAGGCCGAAGGCCACGCCTTGCTCGGCCGGCAGACCGCGTACCTTTCCGGGCTGTGTCTCGCGGGCCTGTTCGCGCAGTACCTGTTTATCGCGAAGCCGTAGTACCCCTTCAGGCCACGAGGGCGACTGGCTCCAGGGCCTCGCCCACGGATAGGAAAATCAATCCGGCGCTGCTCGTGTAACGTTTCATGAGAATCCCCCTTTTCCTGTCACGTGGTCCCGGCGCACCGCTGCACAACGGTGCTTATGTCGCGTCGCGGGCCATTATTAGAAAAAGCGCCATGGCAATTTATCCGCTTGGCGCCCGTTGGGTAATCGACGCATGCGCGAAGGCGCGCCCGTCCCTCGCGCAGTGGATTCAGGCGATGTCGGGGACGGGGTGGTAGGTCAGGACGGGCATGGATTGCGTAGGCGGATCGCGGGCGGGTGGCCCGATCTGGCTTCTCCGCGATTGTTGCGGCGCCCACAAGCCCACGTGGCGGAGGATTTTGCGGATGATTGCCGCATCGTCGATTAGGGCGATCACGCGCATTGGGCCTTTGCACCTCGGGCATTGGAGGGGATCGACCTCGTACACCTTGTGAATCAAGCGCACCCACGTGGAACGCGCGCGGCGCGCGTCGTGCAGGTCGGCCCTCTTCGGGACGACTTCGGTCGGTTCACCGCCGGCGCGCCGGCGCTTGCCCCGGCTGCGATTCGAGTACCAACCGGCGTAGCGCACCAGGTGCTCGAAGCGGTCTGGGATGTGGGCGCAAAGCTGCGCCAGCCAGTCTGCGCCGGGCATGATCTGAAAGTTGCGCTTGAGGGTCTTGTGCATTCGCGAGCGGTAGATGACCGTGCCGGAACGCGGGTCGTAGGACATCTTCTCCAGCGCGAAGGGCGCCCGCAGCATGTACTGCGCGAGCCTGCGCCTGCCCTCCACGTCGCGCGCGCGGATGCGCACGGCGTTGTGCGCGGAGAAGCCTGTGTGACGCCAGCCGAGCATCCTTTGGGCGAGCAAATCCGTGATCAGGCCCTCGCGACGCAACAGCGCGAGCACTTCCGCCCGGAACCACGGTTCAAGCACTTTGCGCGGAACGGGCGGCAGAACGGTGAAGCCACCCTCGGCGGCGAACACACCATCGGCCGCCAGAACGTGAATATGCGGATTGAAATTGACCAGATCGCCGAAAGTCTGGACGAACAGGATCATCCCTGGCCGCGCGCCGGGTCTCGCGCTTGCATAGGCTTGGGCCAGCAGGCGTTCGACGATGGCGCATAGTTTCCCCAGCAGTGCGCGCCGACGGAAAAACATCAGCCGCAGCAGGCGGGGAACGGTGAATACGTATTGCCAGTGCGGCACGGGCGCAAGCACATTGGCTTCCACCCATTCGCCGTACGCCAGCACTCTCTTCTGGTGGCAGCTCGGGCAGAAGTACCGCGCCTTGCACGAAAAGGCGAGGATGCAGGTGTGCCGGCATCGGTCGCAGTAGATTCTGGCAAAACCGTGGTGCGGATCGCCGCATTCGAGGAAGCGCTCGATGACGTTTTCCTCCACGTGGCGGCGCAGGCGATCGGCGGACTTCAATGCCGATGCGTGCATCGCGACACACTGGAACAGTGCGCTAGAGCGCGGCTTGCGTGGCCGATATATCCGTTCCGAAGGAGCATTCGGATGCGCGCAGACCTGCATATGGAGATAACGCCGGACCGACGCGCCTCGCGCCTCGCGCCTCGCGCCAGGTTAGCGGCGAAACTCGTAAGGAAGTATTGCGAAGAAGCCTTCAAGAAAACTCTTGTTACAAGTTCAGGTTCAAGAAGATCCGATGAGCGACACAGACAGGAAGAAACAGCGGCGCAAGGCCGGAAAAACCGGCGGCGACCTTTCGGTAATTCCCGCGGCGCAGCTGCAGGCCGAGCTGGCGCGCCGGCAAAGGCGCGTGCACACCCTCAAACGGCGCTATCAGCGCCTGATGGACAGCGCGAACGCGCTGCGGGCGGAGATCGCCGCACTCGGCGGAACCGCCGGCGCTCCAGGAGCGGCGGCGAAGAATGTCGGAGTCCATCCGCGCAACGACTTCTATCTGCTTGAAGCACTGAAGCGGGCCATCGGCAGCAAGACGATGAGCGTGACGGAAGCCGCGGACGCGGTGCTGAAAGCGGGCTACAGCACGACTTCGCCCTCCTTCAGACAGATCGTGAACAGCACGCTGATTCGCAGCGGCGCGTTCACGCGCGTGGAGCGGGGGCGGTACCGCTTGAAGTGACGCGCACGCCCGACGTTTCCGCCTGAGGGCCCGCGATGACCTACCGGTACTCCGCCTCGCGCTCGTGCCGGGCCGAAGCGAGGTAAACCGCGCCGGCGCTCCGGTAGTACAGGATCCAGAAATCGCCGGGCAGCCACTCGCGCGCCTGCAACCGGCGCCGCGCGGCAAGCGGGCCCAGTCGCCGGAGCCAGTTCTTCTCGGGCTCGCTCTGGGTGAGGCTCAGCTGCGCAGGCCTGCCGATGTCCGGCTGAGCGGCGAGCAAACCCGGCAGGTCGCGCTCAACCAGGTCCACCAGCCGCAACGCGCGCGTTCCGGCGTCCGGGTGCAGGAGGCGCAGGCTTTCGTAGTGGTCGAGCATCGCCTCTAGCGCTTTCTCGAAGCGCCGCGTCGCGACCACCGCCACCGGGCGCCGGGCCCTCACTTCCCCGCGATACGCTTCGCGCGCGCGCTGAGCCTCGCCAGGCGCGGCCTGAATTCCTCCCATGCGTAGACGCGCCCGGCCTCGATGTCCTGCGCCGCCTCGACCAGCGCGCTCAGCATGGACAGGTGCGCGGCCTCGCGGTAGCGGCGATAGTCGTCCAGCTGGCCGGCCGTGATCAGAGCCACATAGCTCTCGCCGTTCTTGGTGAGAACTTTCTCGTTTCCCGTCTTCGACACATCATCCGCAAGCTCGGTAAGCTGGGCCCGCGCGCGCGAGATGGGGACGATGTCCTTCGTGGCGATCCCGGCCATCCTGGCCTCCGTACAAGATTCTGAGGCAGAATTCTGCACGGTTCCGGGTGCGTGCGCAATCCGGCAGGCGCCGAAACAACCTTTTTAGTAACGTATATGTGACTACATCGACCTAAGCCGCGCGCGACGCCTTGCCGAAGAACGCGCCGAATGCCTTCAACGCCCGCTCGATCCCCTCTGCATCCACGTCCAGGTGCGTGACCAGCCGCATCCGCGCCCCCGGCAGCACGACGACGCCGGCCTTCGCGAGGTGCGCCCCGAGCGCTGCGACACGCTCTTGCGGAATCTTCACGAACACCATGTTGGTCTGCGGCGCATCGGCTTCCAGTCCCAGCGCTGACAGACCGGCGGCGAGGCGCTCGGCGTTGGCGTGATCCTCGGACAGGCGCGCGACGTTGTGCTCGAGTGCATACAGACCGGCGGCGGCCAGCACGCCTGATTGCCGCATCGCGCCGCCGAGCATCTTGCGTACGCGCCGCGCGCGCTCGATCAGCGCCGCGGTGCCGACCAGCACGGTGCCGGCCGGCGTGCCCAGGCCCTTGGACAGGCACACCGACACGGTGTCGAAGCCTTCGCACAGCGCCTTCGCGGGAATGCCGAGCTTCGCCGCGGCGTTGAACAATCGCGCGCCGTCGAGGTGGGTGCCGAGGCCGCGCCGGCGCGCGAGCGCCACCGCGTCGCGGTGATAGGCGAGCGGCAGCACGCGACCGCCAATGGTGTTCTCGAGCGCCAGCAATCGCGAGCGGGCGAAGTGCGAGTCGTCGGGCTTGATCGCCGCCTCCACCTCGGCAAGGTCGATCGTGCCATCGGGCCGGTTGGCGATCGGTTGGGGCTGGATCGAGCCGAGCACCGCGCCGCCGCCCGCCTCGTAGCGGTAGGTGTGCGCCTCCTGCCCGAGGATCACCTCGTCGCCGCGCGCGCAATGGCTCATCAGGGCCGCGAGGTTGGACTGGGTGCCCGAGGGAAAGAACAGGCCCGCCTCGGCGCCGAGCATCGCCGCCGCCGTGGCCTGCAGGCGGTTGACGGTGGGATCGTCGCCAAAGACGTCGTCACCGAGTTCCGCAGATTCCATGGCGCGGCGCATGCCGGCCGAGGGGCGGGTGACGGTGTCGCTGCGCAGGTCCACGACGGCGTTCATCGGGTTCTCTCCTTCAGTCGCGCGGCCAGCGCCGCGGCATCGGTGTCCAGCGTCAGGATGAGCGCGTCGCCCGCTTGCGCCGGGAACAGCGGCGACGCGGCTTCGGGGGCTTGCGCGACCAGGCGCGCGGGGGCGGCAACAGACGCCAATTCCGGCGCCTCCGCCTTCGGGGCCAGCGCCATGCCGATCACCGCGCCCAAGGCAAGCGCGATAACCGCGACCAGGCTCGCTGCCACCGGCAGGCGGCGGGCCGGCGCAGCGGCCGTCGCCGCGCGCAGTCGCGTGTCCGCCTCGCTGCGCGCCGTGGCCGCCCGTGTGGCGAGGTCCTCCGCGTCCCGCGCCTCGCGCTCGGCGCGCTGCAGCGCCTCGGCCGCCGCGGCCTTTGCGGCGGCCGCCTCGGCCGCCCGGGCGTCCTGCGCCGCGCGCGCGCGCGCGGCTTTCGCTGACTTCTCCTCGAGGACGCTGCGTGCCTGCGCCGCGCGCGCAAGGTCGGCGTCGCGCGCTTCCGATTCGCGCGCCAGCAGTTCGGCGCGCAGCTCCGCCGCCAGCCGCTCGGCCGCCTCGCGCGCCTGGAGTTCTTCCGCGGCAAGGCGCGACTGGCGCGCGGCGACCTCACGCGTCGCCGCCTCGATGCGCCGCTGGGTCGCGACCCGCGCCTCGCGCTCGGCGTTTGCCTGCGCCTCGAGCGCGGACGCCGCCTCCGCTTCCGCCGCGGCCTGCGCCTCGGCCGCCGCGACCGCCGCGTCTTCAGCCTGCCGGCGCGCGCGTTCCGCCGCGGCCGCCTCGCGCGCCTCGCTCGCGCGCCGGTCCGCCGCCTCGGCCTCGGCGCGCGCGGCCGCCTCGCGCGCGCGCGACGCCGCCTGTTCCTCCGCCGCGGCGCGCTGGCTGGCGACGTGGGCCGCCGCGGCGACGGCCTCGGCGCGCGCCTGCTGCGCCGCCTGCGCCGCCGCCTCGGCGGTCGCGCGTGTTTCGGCGGCGGCCGCCGCGTCCCGCTCGGCGTCCGCCTGCGCCTGCGCGGCGGAATGCGCTTCCGCCTCGGCCAGGGCGCGCTCGCGTGCTTCGCCCGCGGCGCGGGCGTCCGCCGCCGCGCGGGCACGGGCCGCAGCGTTCAGCCGTTCGGCGGCCTCGGCCTTCGCCTGTTGCGCGGCAAGCGCCTGCGCTTCCGCCGCCTCGCGCTGCGCCGCGGCCTGCGCCGCCTTCTCCTCGGCGAACGTGCGCGCCGCGAGCGCTTTCGCCGCCCCGGCCTCGCTCGCCTCGCGCTCGCGCGCGGCCGCCTGCGCCTCGTTCTCCGCTGCCGCAAGTGCCTCGGCGCGGCGCGCGAGCGCAGCGTCGGCCTCGGCACGCTCGCCCGCCGCAACCGCAAGCGCGCGCTCGGCCTCCGCGCGCCCCTGTGCCTCGACGAGGGCCGCGGCGCTTGCCTCATCGGCTTCGCGCGCCGCCAGCGCCGCATCCGCCTCGGCCTCGAGGCGCGCCCGCGCCGCCCGCGCGAGTTCCGCGTCCTCGGCCTCGCGCTCGCGCGCCACCTGTGCCGCCTCGACCTCGGCGTCGGCGCGCCCCTGTGCGGCACGCTGCGCCTCGCGGTCGGCCGCCAGTTGCATGGTCGCCGCCTCCAGCGCCTGGGCTTCGAGCGCCGCGCGCGCCCGGGCCTGCTCCGCGGCGGCCGCTTCCAGCGCCTTGCGTTCCCCGGCACGCGCCTCCGCCTTGCGCGCCACGGCAAGGCGCGTCTCGGCTTCGCGCACCGCGCGCGCCTCCGCCTCGCCGCGCTCCGCGGCGAGGCGCGTCGCATCGTCCTCGGCCTGGGCGCGCGCCTCTGCGCGCCGGGTGCCTTCGGCCTCGATGGCCTCGCGCTCGCGCGCCGCCTCGAAAGCGCGGCGCTCGGCCTGCGCGCGCTCCTCGGCCGCGGCACGCGCGGCCTCCTCGGCCTCGCCGCGAGTCTGCGCGAGTTGCGCGGCCTTCGCTTCCGCGGCGCGGCGCTCCTCGGCAAGCGTTGCGGCGCGCGTTTCCGCCGCCGCGCGCGCCTGGGCCTGCTCCAGGGCGGCGCGTTCCATCGCGGCACGCGCGTCGGCTTGCTCGATGGCCGCGGTCTCCGCCGCCGCGCGCGCCTCCGCTTCCCGGCGCAGCCGGTCTTCGAGCGCCTTCTTCTCGCGCGCCGCCTCGGCGAACTTCGCTTCGGCCTGCGCGCGCTCGCGCGCGAGGCGTCGCGCCTGTTCCTCGGCGGCCAGCCGTTCGCGCACCGCGGCGGCGGCCTCGGCTTCCGATTGCGCGCGGGCGCTTGCATGCGCCTCGGCCTCGGCTTCCTGGAGGCGGCGCGCCTCGGCAAGATCGGCCGCCTTGCGCTCGGCCTCTTCGCGCGCGCGCGCCTCGGCAAGCGCCTGCGCCTCGGCGCGTTCCCGGTCCGCGACCACGCGCACGGCGCGCGCCTCGGCCTCCGCGCGGGTATGCGCGAGGCGACGCAGTTCGGCCTCCGCCCCCTGTCGTTCGCGCGCGCGGTCCAGGCCGCGCTTGTCCTCCGCGAGCCGCGACTGGGCCACCGATTCCGCGTCGCGCTCGGTGTCGATGCGCACGCGCACGGCTTCCAGGGCCTCGTCCTCACCGGCTTCGGCGGACGTCTTGCCGCGACCCGGGGGCGCGCGATTCTGTCGGGCGCGCTCGGCCTGCTTGAGTTTGTCGAGGGTCTTGCTCATGGGGCGAACCGGTGCGCAAGGATAGCGCAGGCTTGCAGCCACCGCCCCGGGAAAAGCCCCCAGGCCCGCAGTCGGAGATCCGGTTGCGCGCCGGCGACAGGGCCGAGCGCATTCACGCGGGCAATCCGCATTCGCGCAGGATCGGGGCGAGTGTCTCGGACGAGACGACCACCTCGAATTGTTCGCGACGCAGGGTTTCGAGCACGCCGAAGCCGTCCATCACCGGCATGGTGAGGTCGAGGAACATGAGCGCGGCCTTGCGCGCCATCGCCGAGTCATCGACGATCAGTACGGGCAGCCCCATCCACCCCTCCCGGGCAAGGATCGAAACGGCCCCAGCCTACGCAATGGCAGCAGCCGCCGATCCGGCGATCAGGAGGGTGATCGGCCCGCAAATCAGGGACTGAAGAGGCCTTTTCGGGCGGCCCGCCACGAGATCAGCGCGGCCACGGCCGACAGGGTCGGCGCCGGCACGCCCGCCGCCGCGGCGAAGGCGAGCGGCGCGAGCAGGATCGCCTCCACTTCCATCGGCCGTTCCAGCTCGTAGTCCTGCAGCATCGAAGGCTTGTGCGGCGTGGCGCCCGAGGCCTGGGCGCCGCCGGGCCGGCGCGGCGCGTTCGCCGGGTCGACGCCGTGCGCGGCGCAGATCGCGCGCCCCTCTTCCATCATGCGCGCGCGCGTCGCGGCCAGCCGCGGATCGTTCATCACCACGGAAATCGGTTCCTCGACCAGCACGGTGAGGGTGGCGCCGAAATTGATCATCAGCTTGTCCCAGACCGAGGCGCGCAGGTCGCTCGCCGCGGGCGAGGCCATGCCCGCGGCCTCCACGGCCTCGCGCAGCCGCGTCAGGCGCGCCGTCGCCCGATCGTCGGTCTCGCCCAGCACCAGCATGTTGCGCCCGACCGAGTGGTTCTCGATCACCCCGGGCTCGACCACGTCGTTCGAGGAATACACCACCGCGCCGATCACGCGCCGCGCGTCGATGGCGTGCGCCAGCGCCCCGCCGGGATCGAGCTTCGACAGGTCGGGCGGCGCCGGCCGGTCCTTGCCGAGGCCCTGCGCGTACCACCAGGGCACGCCGTTCTGCACGAACACCACCGGCGTCTCCGGCCCGAGCAGGGGCGCGGCGGCGGCGGCGAACGCCGGCAGGCCCGTGGCCTTGGTGGTCACGAAGACCGCGTCCTGCGGCCCGAGGGCGGCCGGATCGTCGCTCGCATTCACCTTGCCGTGAATCACGTCCTTGCCGTGGCGCAGCGTGAGGCCGCGCGCGCGCATCGCCGCGAGGTTCGCGCCGCGCGAGACCACCGAGACCGCGTGGCCGGTGGCCGCGAGCTTCGCCGCGAGATGGCCGCCGACCGCGCCGGCGCCGAAAATGCAGACCCGCATCGGGTACCCCTTCCAGGAACACGGACTTGGATCGGCCCGTGGGCGGCATAATCCCATACATGAAGCCCGCCCTTGCACGAACCAGCGATCCGCTGGACCTCTCCGCCCTCGCCTTCGAAAACAGCTTCGTCGAGGCGCTGCCCGCGGATCCCGAAACCCGCAACGTTCCGCGACAGGTGGCGAACGCCTCGTATACGCGGGTCGCCCCCACCCCGGTGAAGGCGCCGCGGCTGCTCGCCTGGTCCGCGCAGATGGGCGAGGTGCTCGGCCTCGCGACCCCGCCCGCCACCGGGCTCGCCGCCGAAGTGCTCGGCGGCAACCGCGTGCTCGAGGGCATGCAGCCCTACGCCGCGCGCTACGGCGGCCACCAGTTCGGCAACTGGGCCGGGCAACTCGGCGACGGGCGCGCGATCACGCTCGCCGAAACCCGCGCCGTCGACGGCACGCGGCTCGAACTGCAGCTGAAGGGCGCCGGCATGACGCCGTACTCGCGCGGCGCCGACGGCCGCGCGGTATTGCGTTCGTCGTTGCGTGAATTCCTCTGCAGCGAGGCGATGCACGCGCTCGGCGTGCCGACCACGCGCGCGCTCTCGCTCGTCGCCACCGGCGAGCCGGTGGTGCGCGACATGTTCTATGACGGCCACCCGGAGGCGGAGCCCGGCGCCGTGGTCTGCCGCGTGGCGCCCTCCTTCGTGCGCTTCGGCAACTTCCAGATCCATGCCGCACAGCGCGAACCCGAGGTGCAGAAGCGCCTGCTCGGGTACGTGCTGCGCGAGCACTATGCCTTCGTCGACGGTGACCCCGTCGCCTGGTACCACGAACTGTGCCGGCGCACCGCGCGCCTGATGGTCGACTGGATGCGGCTGGGCTTCGTGCACGGCGTGATGAACACCGACAACATGTCGATCCTGGGACTCACCATCGACTACGGCCCCTACGGCTGGCTGGAGGGCTACGATCCTTCGTGGACGCCGAACACCACCGACGCGCAGGGCCGGCGCTACTGCTACGGCAACCAGCCCGGCATCGCGCAATGGAACCTCGCGCGGCTGGCGGAGTCCCTGCTCGGCCCCATGGAACGCGAACCACTCGAGGACGGGCTGCGGCTCTACGGCGAGGTCTACCAAAGGGGTTCCAGCGAGGCGTTCGCCGCAAAGCTCGGCCTGGACGTGCTGGAGGGCGAGGCGGACGACGCGCTGCTCGCCGGCCTGTTCGAGGCCCTGGGCGCGACCGAGACCGACTTCACGATTTTCTTCCGGCAGCTTGCCGCGGTGCCGCTCGGGGCGGACGTCGATGACGCGGCGCGCATCGAACCGCTGCGCGCCGCGTTCTACGACGCCGCCGCGCTCGAGGGCGAGCACCGCGACCGGCTGCTCGCATGGCTGAAGGCCTGGGCCGCCCGCGTCGCGCAGGACGGCCGCGACGCCGCCGCGCGGCGCGCGCGCATGGACGCGGTCAATCCGCTCTACGTGCCGCGCAACTGGCTCGCGCAGCAGGCGATCGACGCGATGGCCGCGGGCGACGCCTCGGTGCTCGAGCGCCTGATGCGGGTGCTGCAGACGCCCTTCGAGCAGCAGGCCGGCTGCGAGGACCTCGCGGTGCGCCGGCCCGAGTGGGCGCGCAACCGCGCCGGCTGCTCTGCGCTCTCGTGCAGTTCGTGACGCGCCCGCGCTGAAGCCGTGAAGGGCCGGGCGCTGGTCGCCGCGATGAGCGCGGCGCAACTGGGCAGCCTGTTGCCGCACGTGGTGGTGCCGGCGGTGATGCCCGCCTACCTGATCCCGCTGTGGAACCTGTCGTACTCGGATGCCGGGCTGATGGCGGCGAGCTATGCCGCCGGCTACATGGTGGCGGTGCCCTTCCTCACCACGCTCACCGACCGGGTGGACGCGCGCACGGTGCTCGTCTGGGGCTCGGCGACCAGCGGCGCGGCCACCATCGCCTTCGGCCTGTTCGCCGACGGGCTGCTCTCGGCCGTCCTGCTCTGGTGCCTGGCCGGCATCGGCTTCGCCGGCGCCTACATGCCGGGCCTGAAGGCGCTCACCGACCGGCTCGACCCGGGCGACGCCTCGCGCAGCGTGACGCTCTACACCGCCTCGTTCTCCGCCGGCGTGGGCCTGTCCTTCCTCGCGTCGCAACTCGTCGCCGGCCAATGGGGCTGGCGCGCCGCCTTCATCCTCACCGGGTGCGGTCCGGCGATCATGGCCGGCGTGGCGCTCGCGCTGAAGCCGGTGCCGCCCGCGCCGCGCGCCGGCAAGCTGCTCGATTTCCGCCCGGTGCTGGCGAACCGCACCGCGCTCGGCTACATGCTGGGCTACGGCGCGCATTGCTTCGAGCTCTACGGCATGCGCACCTGGATCGTGGCGTTCTGGGGATTCGTGGTGGCGCGCGCGGGAGACGCCTCCATCCCGGACGCGATCACCGTCAGCGTGCTGGTGACCGTGCTCGCCCTGCCCGCGAGCGTCCTTGGCAACGAAGCCGCGCTGCGCTGGGGCCGGCACCGCGCGATCAGCGTCGTGATGTTCGCTTCCGCCACGGTGGCGCTGGCGATCGGCCTCTCCGCCGGCTTCTCGCCCTGGCTCTCGCTCGCCCTGTTGATCGCCTATGCCTTCACCGTGCCGGCGGATTCCGGCGCGCTCACCTCGGGCATGTCGGCCGCGGCCGAGCCGCGCTATCGCGGCGCCACGCTGGCGCTGCACTCGACCATCGGCTTCGGCCTCTCGGCCGCCGGCGGCTGGGCGGTGGGCGCGGCGCTCGATGCCTTCGGCGGGGCGATGTCCTCGAGCGGCTGGCTGGCCGCGCACGCCGTGCTGGCGGGCGGCATCCTGCTCGGGCCACTGGCGCTGTGGTGGTCGCGAAAGCCTAGCCGGGGAAGCACCAGTCGCGGATGAGCGCCTCGTAGATCGCCACCGACTGGCGGATGCGCTCCATGTGGCAGTACTCGTCGGTCTGGTGCGCCATCGCCGCCTCGCCCGGCCCGAGGATCACCGTCGGCGCGCCCTTGTAGATCTTCAGCAGGTTGGCGCCGTCGGTCATGTAGGGCGCGGTGCGCGGCTCCATCTTGTCGCCGGTGATCGGCGCGGTAAGCTCGAACACCCGCTGCATCCACTGCGCCCCCGGCGTGGTCCAGACCGCGTCGAGGTCGGAGAAGACGTCCATCTCGGCGTCCTCGCCGAGCAGCTTCTTCAGTCGCTCGATCAGCTTCGCGTGGTCGACTCCGGGCACGGTGCGGATGTCGACGCCGATCCGCGCGAGGTCCGGCACCAGGTTCACGCCGCTGCCGCCCTCGAAGGTGCCGACGTTCAGCGTCGGCGAACCCATCACCGGGTGCGGCGTGGCGCCGAAATCGAAGGCTTCGAGCTTCGCGATCGCGCTCGCCGCCTTGTAGATCGCGTTGACGCCGAGCTGCGGCATCGAGCCGTGCGCCGAGACGCCGCGAAAGCTCGCATGGAACTTCAGCGACCCCTTGTGCCCGACCAGCGGATAGTTCGAGGTCGGTTCGGCCACCACGATGGCGCCCGCCTTGCCCATCAGGTCCGGGAGCTTCGCCAGGTGGCCGGAACCGATGCAGCCGTTTTCCTCGCCCGCGGTGAGCACCAGAACGATACCCGGTGTGCCGGCGAGCTTCCTGCCGAAGGCGCGCGCGGCCAGCATGATCCCGGCGACCCCGGCCTTCATGTCGGAGGTGCCGCGGCCGAACAGCTTGTCGCCGTCGGTCTCGCCATCGAAGGCGGATTTCGTCCACTTGCGCGTGCCCAGCGGCACCACGTCGAGGTGCCCGGTCAGGCACAGCGGCGGCTTCTTGTCGTTGCCGCCGGCGCGCGCGATGACGCTGGTGCGCGTGTCCTCGTACTCGTGGTAATCGACCTTGAAGCCCCAGTCTTCGAGCATCGCGCCGGCGTGGCGGGCGCAATCGCGCTCGCGACCCGGTGGATTGATGGTGTCGAAGGCCAGCAGGGCCTTGGTGAGGGTGACGGCGTCGATGGCGTTCATGGGCCCATCATACCCGCAGCGGATCGCGCCCTGCCAGTCAGCCCGCGAGCAGCCCGTCGACCGCGGCGCGCACCGAGAACTCGCCCGCCAGCGACGGCCGGAAAGTCCGGTGCAGGTAGTCGCCGTTCGGCTGGCGCTCATACAGGGGCATCAGTTCCTCGCGCCGCGCGCCGATGGCCTTCAGCGCCGCGACCAGCGCGTCGACGTCCGCGCGGGTGCTGTACACCCCGAAGCTCGCGCGCACCATGCCGCGGTGCATGTCGGCGAGCAGTTCGACTTCGGCGTTGCTCAGGGTGTCGGCGATGGCGGCGAAGCTCAGCATCACCATCTCGCGCACGTAGGGATGGGCGCAGAAGCACTCGTTGCGCACCGCGACGTTGTAGTAGTCGTTCAGCACCGCGGCGGTGAAGGCATGGTCACAGCCCTCGAGGTTGATCGAAATCGCGCCGGTGCGCCGGCAGCGCACCAGGTCCGGGTCGCCGTAGAGCACGATCCCCGGCACCGTGGCGAGCTGCTCGATGGCATACTCGATCAGCCGGTCTTCGTCTTCGGCAATCTCCTTCATGCCGATCTTGTGCAGCGCGTACAGCGCCGCGGCGAGCCCGATCGCTCCCGGGATGTTCGGCGTGCCGGCCTCCTCGCGATCCGGAAAACGCTCGGAGACCGAATAGCGGTCGGTCCACACCGCATCCACCATGCCGCCGCCGACCTCCTGCGGCTCGACCCCGGCGAAGAGATCCATGCGCGCCACCACCACCCCGGGCGAGCCCGGCGCGTAGACCTTGTGGCCCGAGAACACCAGCGCGTCCAGGTCGCGCGCCGCATCCGCATGCCCGCTCATCCGGATCGGCACGTGGGCGGCCATCTGCGCGGCGTCGACGACGATGCAGGCGCCGTGCCGGTGCGCGAGCACCGCGGCCTCGTGTACCGGGTTGATGATGCCGGTGACGTTGGACACTCCGGTGATGGCGACGTAGTTCACCTTGCCGGCATGCGCCTCGAGTGCGCGCTCGAGCTGGACCAGGTCCACGCGCCCGAGCGAGCCGCCGCTCACCTCCGCCGGGACATGCACCACCTCGCGGAAATGCTTGCGGTGCGGCAGGTCGTTGGAATGGTGCTCCATGATCGAGGTCAGCACCACGTCGCGCTCCGGGCGCGAGGCGCGCAGCGCGCGCGCGACCCGGTTCATGCCCGCGGTGGCGCCGCTGCCGGTGAAGAAACTCATGTGGGTTTCCGGATCCGCGCCGACGAACTCCAGCACCATGCGGTGCGCCCACTGGTACTCCGCCGTCGACAGCCGCGCGCTGTAGTGCAGGTTGCTGTGCGTGTTCGCGTAGTGCGGCTGGTACTGGTCGAGCACGTCCTGCACCAGCTTCAGGCGCAGCGTGCTGGCGGTGCTGTCGAGGTAGACGCGGCGCGTGCGCTCGCCGGTGGCGATCGGGTAGAGGGTGTCCAGGCCGATGGCTTCGGCGCGCAGCTTTGCGAGGCGCGGGTCGGTACGGGGGGCGGTCATCTTGGCAGACTGCATTGGTTTCTCCATGCCCGCGGCCGGCCAGCCCCTGGCACGGGAGGACAATCAGGGTTCGGACGCCAGCGTCCAGTGTGACATTGAACCACCCGGGCGTGGGGTCCCGGCCGGGTCCGGGAAGGGCTATCTGAGTCCGGCGTTGATCTTGTCCAGCACCGCCGACCCCGGGCACAGGGCCTTCTCGCCCAGCGTGTTGAAGGCCTGCGCGTACGTCCCGAGGTGCCCGTGCAGGTCCTCGGCCTCCGGATCCAGGTACAGCAGGCCGGTCAGCACCTCGCCCTTCATCGCCGCGGTGGCGATCGCGGTCATCGCCCCGACCCGGTCGCGCGGGTCGTAGGATTCCTCGATCTTGCGAAGTTTCAAGAGCGAGCCGTCGTGCTGCGCCACCTCGATCACCGAGCCTTCCAGGTAATCCACGGTGATCGCCTCGCGCGAGGGCCAGAAGTCGAGCTTGTTCACCACCTCGTTGTGCTCGCGCACGTAGTCGTAGCTCTTGGTCGAGCCGCTGTGGTTATTGAACGCCACGCAAGGGGAAATCACGTCGATGAACGCCGCCCCCGGGTGGGCGATCGCCGCCTTCACCAGCGGCACCAGCTGCGCCTTGTCGCCGGAGAACGAGCGCGCGACGAAGGTGGCGCCCATCAGCAGCGCGAGCGAAACGGTGTCGATCGCCGAATCGGTATTCGCGACCCCTCTTTTTGACTTGGAGCCCGCATCCGCGGTCGCCGAGAACTGTCCCTTGGTGAGCCCGTACACCCCGTTGTTCTCCAGGATGTAGGCCATGTTCACGCCGCGGCGCATGACGTGGGCGAACTGGCCGAGGCCGATGGAGGCCGAGTCGCCGTCGCCCGAGACGCCGATGTAGGTCAGGTCCCGGTTGGCGAGGTTCGCCCCGGTGAGCACCGAGGGCATGCGCCCGTGCACGGTGTTGAAGCCGTGGGAGTTGCCGAGGAAGTAATCCGGCGTCTTCGACGAGCAGCCGATGCCGGAGAGCTTCGCCACCCGGTGCGGCTGGATGTCGAGTTCCCAGAAGGCCTGGATCAGCGCCGCCGAGATCGAATCGTGCCCGCAGCCGGCGCACAGCGTGGACACCTTGCCTTCGTAGTCGCGGCGCGTGAAGCCGACCTTGTTCTTCGGCAGGGTCGGGTGGTGCAGCCTTGGCTTGGTGATGTAGGTCATGCCGCCTTGTCCTTCTTGATCGGCCGCACGTTCAGCGCGGAGACGATCTCGGAGACTTCCTTGACGATGAAGCGCGCGGTGATCGGCGTGCCGTCGTAGTGCAGCACCGAGATCAGGTTCGCCGGGTTGATGCCGGCCTCGTTCACCAGCAGGGTCTTCAGCTGCGCGTCGCGGTTCTGCTCGATGACGAAGACCTTGGCGTGCGACTGCACGAAGTCGGCGATCTCGTCGGCGAAGGGGAAGGCGCGCACCCGCAGGGCGTTGACGTGGATGCCCTTCCCGGCGAGCGCCGCCAGCGCCTCGTGCATCGAGGGGCTGGTCGAGCCGTAGTAGATGCAGCCGAAGCGCGCCGGCGACTTCGACGGCGTGAGCACCGGCTGCGGCACCAGCTTCTTCGCCGTCTCGAACTTCTTCAGCAATCGCTGCACGTTGTAGACGTAGTCCGGGCCGGCCTCGGAATAGATCGCGTAGGCGTTGCGCGTCGTGCCGCGGGTGAAGTACGCGCCCTTCGAGGGGTGCGTGCCGGGCAGCGTGCGCCAGGGAATGCCGTCGCCGTCGACATCGAGGTACCGGCCGAAGGTCTTGCCGGCCTCGAGCTCGTCCGCGCTCATCACCTTGCCGCGGTCATACACCCGGGAATCGTCCCACTTGAGCGGCTGGCACAGCCGCTGGTTCATGCCGATGTCGAGGTCGGTCATCACGAACACCGGCGTCTGCAGCCGGTCGGCAAGGTCGAGCGCCGCGGCGGCGTGCTCGAAGCACTCGGTCGGGTCCTCGGGGAACAGCAGCACGTGCTTGGTGTCGCCGTGCGAGGCATAGGCGCAGGCGAGCACGTCGGCCTGCTGGGTGCGCGTCGGCATGCCGGTCGAGGGCCCGCCGCGCTGCACGTTGATCAGCGTCACCGGGATCTCGGCGAAGTAGGCAAGTCCGAGGAACTCGGTCATCAGCGACACGCCCGGGCCGGAGGTGGCGGTGAAGGCGCGCGCGCCGTTCCAGCCGGCACCCACCACGATGCCCATGGAGGCCAGTTCGTCCTCGGCCTGCACGATGGCGAACTTGTTCGTGCCGGTGGCCTTGTCGACGCGCAGGCGCGAGCAGTAGTGGGTGAAGGCCTCGGCCACCGAGGACGAGGGCGTGATCGGGTACCAGGCGCAGACCGTGGCGCCGCCGTAAACGCAGCCGAGCGCCGCCGCGGAATTTCCGTCGATGAAGATGCGGTCGCCCACGTTGTAGGAGCGCTTCACGCGCAGGCCGATGGCGTCCTTGAGGCATTCCTCGGCGTAGCGATAGCCCATCTGGAAGGCGTTCAGGTTCGGCTTGAGCAGCTTCTCCTTGCCCTTGTACTGCTCGCCGATCAGCTCGGCGATCACGCCGGGCTCGATGCCGAGCAGCGAGGCCAGCGCGCCCACGTAGATGATGTTCTTCAGCAGCTGCCGCTCGCGCGAGTCGGTGTAGGCCTCGTTCGCCATCTCGGTGAGCGGCACGCTGACGGCGTGCACGTCGTCGCGGAACTTCGACTTCGGCAGGGTCTTGGTGCAGTCCCAGAAGATGTAGCCGCCGGCCTCGATTTCCTTCAGGTCCTGGTCCCAGGTCTGCGGGTTCATGGCGACCATCAGGTCGACGCCGCCGCGGCGGCCGAGCCAGCCCGCCTCGGTGACGCGCACCTCGTACCAGGTCGGCAGGCCCTGGATGTTCGAGGGAAAGATGTTGCGCGGGCTGACCGGGATGCCCATGCGCAGGAAGCTTTTTGCGAAGAGTTCGTTCGCCGAGGCCGATCCGGAGCCGTTGACGTTGGCAAACTTGACGACGAAATCGTTGACTGCCTCGATGCGGTTCACGCGCGCAATTCCTTTTCTCCCCATCTAGCTGCGGTACGACGGGTCGAGGGCATCGACCGCGCGCACCAGTGCGGCGAATTCGAGCTCGCCAAGCGGCGCCTGGTCGACGAGGAATTCGTCGCCCAGCGCCTGCGACTGGCGGCACATGTCGGGATCCGGGCTCAACAGAGCCCCGCCGGCCTGCGCGGCGAGCTGGATCTGGCAGGCGCGCTCGAGCCGCCACATGCGGATGAAGCCCTCGGCGCAGGTGCGGCCCAGCGTCAGCAGGCCGTGGTTGCGCAGCAGCAGCGCGGTCTCCTTGCCGAGGCTCGCCACCAGCCGCTCGCGCTCGCCGAGGCGCATGCTCGGGCCCTCGTAATCGTGCACCGCGAGGGCGTCGTAGAAGTTGTGCGCGTACATGTGGATCGGCAGCAGGCCGCACGCCTGGGTGGACACCGCCATGCCGGCGAGCGTGTGCGTGTGCCAGACCCAGAGCGCGTCCTCGCGCCCCATGTGGATCGCGCTGTGGATGACGAAGCCGGCCTTGTTCACCGGAAAGTCCGACTTGCCGACGACATTGCCCTCGGCGTCGATCTTCACCAGGTTCGAGGCGGTGACCTCGTCCCAACGCAGGCCGTAGGGGTTGATCAGGAAGTGGTGCTCGGGCCCGGGCACGCGCGCGGTGATGTGCGCGTAGATGAGCTCGGACCAGCCCAGTCGCGCCGCCACGCGGTAGGCCGCGGCGAGCTGCACCCGGGTCGCCTGCTCCTTCGGGTCGCGCCGCATCGACCGGCCGAGCGGTGACACGGTTCGGCTGGCGGTGGTCTTCATCGGGGTCGCCTCAGGCCGCCTTGCGCTGCGGGGTGCGGCAACCCGGGCCGGCGTGCGTCATGCTGAGCAGGAACTTCTGCATGTCCCAGGCGCCCGTCGGGCAGCGCTCGGCGCACAGGCCGCAGTGCAGGCAGACGTCCTCGTCCTTCACCATCGCGCGGCCGGTCTTCAGGCCTTCTGCCACGTAGAGATCCTGCGTCAGGTCTTCCGCCGGCGCGCGCAGCCGTGCGCGCAACTCCGCTTCCTCGCCGTTCGGCGTGAAATTGATGCAGTCCATCGGGCAGATGTCGACGCAGGCGTCGCATTCGATGCACAGCTTCGCGTTGAACACGGTCTGTACGTCGCAGTTCAGGCAGCGCTGCGCCTCCTTCCAGGCGGTGGCGACGTCGAAGCCGAGTTCGACTTCGGCCTTCACGTTCTTCAGCGTTTCCTTGATGTCGCGCCAGGGCACCTTGTAGCGCGCGTCCAGCGCCACGTCGTTGTCGTAGCTCCATTCGTGGATGCCCATCTTCTGCGAGATCAGCGTCACGCCCGGCGCCGGGCGCTCGCGCGCGTCCTCGCCGCTGAGCTGCTTGTCGATCGAGACCGCGGCCTCGTGGCCATGCGCCACCGCCCAGATGATGTTCTTCGGCCCGAACGCCGCGTCGCCGCCGAAGAACACGTTCGGCGCGCTCGAGCGGAAGGTCGCCTTGTCGACCACCGGCATGCCCCACTCGTCGAAGGCGATGCCGGCGTCGCGTTCGATCCAGGGAAAGGCATTCTCCTGCCCGACCGCCACCAGCACGTCGTCGCACTCGAAGAACGGGTCGGGCTCGCCGGTCGGCACCAGCTTCCTGCGGCCCTTGTCGTCGTACTCGGCGCGCACGATCTCGAACCGCATGCCGGCGAGCTTGCCGTTCTTCAGCACGAATTCCTTCGGCACGTGGAAGTTGATGATCGGAATGCCCTCGTGCGCGGCGTCTTCCTTCTCCCAGGGGCTCGCCTTCATTTCCTCGAAGCCCGAGCGCACGATCACCTTCACCTCATCGCCGCCGATGCGGCGCGAGGTGCGGCAGCAGTCCATGGCGGTGTTGCCGCCACCGAGCACGATCACGCGCCGGCCGATCTTCGTCGTGTGGCCGAAGGACACCGAGGAGAGCCAGTCGATGCCGATATGGATGTTCTTCGCCGCTTCCTTGCGCCCCGGAAGATCGAGGTCGCGGCCGCGCGGCGCGCCGGTGCCGACGTAGATCGCGTCCCAGCCCTCGGCCATGAGCGACTTCATCGACTTGATCTCGGTGTCGCCGCGGAATTCCACGCCGAGGTCGAGCACGTAGCCCACCTCCTCGTCGATCACCTCGAGCGGCAGCCGGAAGCGCGGGATCTGCGACCAGATCATGCCGCCGGCGCGCGGGTCGCGGTCGAACACCGTGACCGCGTAGCCGAGCGGCGCGAGGTCGCGCGCCACGGTGAGCGAGGACGGGCCGGCGCCGACGCAGGCGATGCGCTTGCCGTTCTTCTTCGCCGCAGGCTTTGGCAGCCTGCCGCGGATGTCTTCCTTGTAGTCGGCGGCAACGCGCTTCAGGCGGCAGATGGCCACCGGTTCCGGCTTGGCGGTCTGGTCTTCCTCGACGCGCCCGCGCCGGCAGGCCGGCTCGCAGGGCCGGTCGCAGGTGCGCCCGAGGATCCCCGGGAACACGTTCGATTGCCAGTTGACGAGGTACGCATCCCCGTAGCGGCCGGCGGCAATCAGTCTGATGTATTCGGGGACCGGGGTGTGGGCCGGGCAGGCCCACTGGCAATCGACGACCTTGTGGAAGTAGTCGGGATTGCGGATGTCTGTCTGCTGCAACGCCTGTCTCCTCGGGCGCTGTTCTTCGCTACCACTCACGCGCGCCTGATCGTTTGATGCAGATAAAGTCTACTCCCGCGGACAGGTCGGGGAAAGCCTTTACTTTCAAAACACTAGCCAAAAAGCGGAAGACGTGGCGGGAAGAGTACATAAGGGACCGCATTCCCTGATGCTTATGGGGGAAAGCGAAATCCCCCGATCAGGCCATGCGCAGCACCGTCTGCGTGCGGTCCAGGTCGCAGAAAATAGACACGGTATGGGTGACGCGACCGGTGTCGTCGCGCACGCAACTGACGGTGCGCGATTCGCGGTACAGCTGGCCGTCCTTGCGTCGCGCCCAGGTGGTGCCCGACCAGCGGCCGGATTCGGCGACCGCGCGCTCGATGTCGCCGTAGAACGACTCCGGCTGCAGGGCGCTGCGGAACTCGCGCTCGGGATGGCCGAGTACTTCTTCCGCGCTCCAGCCGGTGATGGCGCAGAACGCGCGGTTCACCGACACCACCCTGCCCGCCGCGTCGGCGATCAGCACCGCCTCGGTCATGTCGGCGAACGCGCGCCCGGTGACCTCGAGACGCTCGCGCTGCGCGTTGCGCTCCGTGACGTCGCGCAACACCACCACCACCCGGGGCGGCGCATCGCCACCGTTCACCGCCTGTGCCGTGCCCTCGAAGACCCGCTTTTTGCCCCCTGGCGTGGCAAGCCGCAGCCGCATCGCACGGGCCTGGCGCGCGGCGATCGACGCCTCGATCGCGGCGTGCGCGGCGGCCCGGTCATCGCGCTCTAGCCCGGCAAAGGCATCGCTGCCGTCCGTGAGCGCCTCCACAGGCAGCCAGTGCTCCCAGGACGGGCTGTGGTAGAGCCAGCGGCCACGCGCGTCCAGCATCGCAATCAGGTCGCCGGCATTCTCCGCGATCAGGCGATAGCGGGACTCGCTCTTTGAAAGCGCGCGGCGCGTCTGCGCGAGGCGCCCGGTCTGGCCGTGCATGGTGATGCCGACCGCGATGACGTAGAAGAGCGACCCCGTGAGGCAGAGCCCGGTCACCAGCGGGCTGGTCCCGGGAAGCAGGCGATAGCCGAAGACCATCATGCCGGCGAGCGCCCCGGCGGCACTCGCGCTCACCGCCATGGCAAGCCCGCCCGCGCCGCGGTTCAGGGCCGCGTTCAGCAGGGTCGCGCACAGCACCGCGTACGCGATCCAGAGCGGAAAACCCAGCCCGGCCACCCACAGCCCGAGGGCAAAGGCGTCGACGTTGAGGTGTTCGTGTTCGGCGGCGAGCGGGTCCGCGGCGCGGCGCGCGCGAAGCGCAAGAAGCTGCGGATAGAGCAGGAACTGCAGTGCGAGCAGCACCCAGACACCGGGCCCCGCGCCGCGCTCATGGACGTGCAGGCCGATCACCACAAGGCAGACGGCGAAGGCGATGCCGCGAAAGCGGCGGATATTGACCGCCGCCGTCACGGCGTGCGGCGCGGCCTGGGTTTTCGGAGCGGTCACGATGGGCGGGCGCGGCGACGGCCAGCAGGCAATTTATCCCAAACGCCCGGCGGGCGACGGCCCCGCGCGTCTGGCGGCGGGGTATCCTCGCAGTATGCCAAGCCAACTCGACTCGCTGCGCCGCCAGTCCATCGTCGTTGCCGACACCGGCGACATCGACGCCATCGCGCGCTGGAAACCGCGCGACGCCACCACCAACCCGTCGCTGCTGCTGGTCGCCGCGCAGGACGCGCGTTTCCGCCCGATCGTCGAGGCCGCGCTCGCGCGCGCGGGCGGCGCGCTCGAAACCGCGATGGAACACCTGTTCGTCGCCTTCGGCCGCGAGATCCTGCGCCACATCGAGGGCCGCGTGTCGACCGAAGTGGATGCGCGCCTGTCCTTCGACACCGCGGCCACCGTGGACAAGGCGCGCCGGTTGATCGCCCTCTACGGCGCGGCCGGCGTCGGACGCGAACGCGTGCTGATCAAGGTGGCGAGCACCTGGGAAGGCATCCGTGCCGCCGCGCAACTCGAACGCGAGGGCATCCACTGCAACCTGACGCTGCTGTTCTCGTTCGCGCAGGCGGTGGCCTGCGCCGAGGCCGGGGTGACGCTGATCTCGCCCTTCGTCGGTCGCATCTACGACTGGCACCGCGCGGCGCGCAAGGTCGAGGACATCGCGCCCGAGGACGACCCGGGCGTCGCCTCGGTGACGCGCATCTACCGCTACTACAAGAAGTTCGGCTACGCCACGCAGGTGATGGGCGCGAGCTTTCGCAAGACCGGGCAGATCACCGCACTCGCCGGCTGCGACCTGCTGACCATCGCGCCGGACCTGCTCGAAAAGCTGGCCGCGGCGCAGGGCGACCTGCCGCGCCGGCTCTCGGTCGAGGACGCGCAGGCGCAATCGCTCGAGCGCCTGGCGCTCGACGAAAAGGCCTTCCGCTGGCTGCACAACGAGGACGCGATGGCGACCGAGAAGCTGGCAGAGGGGATCCGCAAGTTCGACGCCGACGCGCGCAAGCTCGAGTCCCTGGTCGGCACCCTCCTCAAGGGCTGACGAGCCGCAGGCGGCGCACCGCGGCCTTCTCGATCTCGACGAGGACGAACAGCGCGAGGCCGAAGGCGAGGATCGCGCCCCAGGCGTGCGCATCGATGGCCCGGGTCGCGAACAAGGCCTGCAGCGGCGGGGCGTAGGTAAACGCCGCCTGCAGCAACGCGAGCAGCGCCACCATCTGCAGCACCACCACGTTGCCGAACAGGCCGCCCGGGTTCAGCACGCTGTCGTGCAGGCGCCGGCTGTTGAAGAGGTAGACGATCTCGCCCATCACCAGCGCATTGACCGCCACGGTGCGTGCCTGGTCGACGTCGCCGCTGCGCGCGGCTTCCCACAGGTACAGCCCGAGCACCCCCGCCAGCAGCAGGAACGAGACGAAGACGATGCGCCAGACGAGGAAGCGCGAGAGCATCGGCGCGTCGCGCGCCCGCGGCGGGCGGTGCATGACGTCCGCCTCGGTCGGCTCGAAGGCGAGCGCGAGCGAGAGCGTCACCGCGGTCACCATGTTCACCCAGAGGATCTGCACCGGCGTGATCGGCAGCGTGATGCCGAAGAGGATCGCCGCGAGCAGGGACAGGGCCTCGCCGCCGTTGGTCGGCAGGATGAAGAGCAGCGCCTTCCTCAGGTTGTCGTAGATGGTGCGGCCTTCCTCCACCGCGGCCTGGATGGTGGCGAAGTTGTCGTCCGCGAGCACCATCTCGGCCGCCTCCTTGGCGGCCTCGGTGCCGTGCAGGCCCATGGCGATGCCCACCTCGGCGCGCTTGAGCGCCGGCGCGTCGTTGACGCCGTCCCCGGTCATCGCCACCACCTCGCCGTGCGACTGCAGCGCCCGCACGAGCCGCAGCTTGTGCTCCGGGCTGGCACGCGCGAAGACGTTGGCCTGCGGCGCGATGCGCGCGAGTTCGGCGTCGTCCATGCGCTCGAGCTCGGCGCCGGTGATCGCGTGGGTCCCGTCGCCGATGCCGAGCATCGCGCCGACCGCGCGCGCCGTCGCCGCGTGGTCGCCGGTCACCATCTTCACGCGGATGCCGGCGGCGCGGCACAGGCGCACCGCCTCCATCGCTTCCTCGCGCGGCGGGTCGATGATGCCGACGAGACCGAGCAGCGTGTAGCCGGACTGCGCCCGCGCGAATTCGAGCGTCTGCTGCCCCGGCTCGGCCCGGCGTGCGGCGAGCGCCAGCACGCGCAGCCCGCGCGCGGCGAGCGCGTCCATGCGCGCCTGCCAGGCCGGCAGGTCGAGCGCGCAGTCGCCTTCGTGCCCACGCGCCGCGACGCACATGGCGAGGATCGCCTCGGGCGCGCCCTTGGCGAAGATGCACGCCCCCCGCGCGCCCGGGTGCAGCGTGGCCATGAAGCGGTACTGCGACTCGAACGGGATTTCGTCCAGCCGCGGATGCGCGGCGTGCTCGAGCGCCGGGTCGAGCACGCACTTGCGCGCGAACGCGAGCAAGGCGCCCTCGGTGGGATCGCCCTCGAGCCGCCATTCGCCGCCGGACTCGAACAGCGCTGCGTCGTTGCACAGCAGCGCGCAGCGCGCGAGCTCGCGCAGCACCGGGTCGTCCGCGGGCGCCGGGGTGCCGTCGGCCGCGCGCAGCGCGCCCTGCGGCGCGTAGCCGGTGCCCTCGACCTCGATTTCGAGGTCCGCGGTGCAGGCGCGCACCACGGTCATCTCGTTGCGTGTCAGGGTGCCGGTCTTGTCCGAGCAGATCACCGTCACCGCACCGAGCGTCTCGACCGCGGGCAGGCGCCGCACGATGGCCTTGCGCCGCGCCATGCGGCGCACCCCGAGCGCCAGGGTGATGGTGAGGATCGCCGGCAGGCCCTCCGGGATCACGGCGACCGCAATGCCGACGGCGGCCAGGAACATCGCGTCCGCCTCGTAGCCGCGCCACAGCGTGCCAAGGGCGAAGGTGAGCGCCATCAGCACGATCGTGGCGAGCGTGAGCCAGCGCCCGAAACGGCCGAACTGCTCGAGCAGTGGCGTCGAGAGGGTCTCGACGCCGGCGAGCAGCTGGCTGATGCGCCCGATCTCGGTGTCGCGCCCGGTGGCGACCACCACGCCCACGCCCTGCCCGTACGTGACCAGCGTGCCCGAGTAGGCCATCGCGCGCCGGTCGCCAAGCTCGGCGGCCGCCGGCACCGGCGCCAGGGCCTTGTCCACCGGCACCGATTCGCCGGTGAGCGCCGCCTCCTCGATGCGCAGGCTGCGCACCTCCACGAGGCGCAGGTCGGCGGGCACCTTGTCGCCCGAGGCGAGCAGCACCACGTCGCCCGGCACCAGCGCCTCCGCCGGCAGCACGCGGCGCACCCCGTCGCGCATCACTGCCGACGTGCTCGAGAGCATGTTGCGGATCGCATCCAGCGCCTGCTCGGCCTTGCCTTCCTGCAGGAAGCCGACGATCGCGTTGATCACCACTACGCCGAGGATCACCGCGCTGTCGACCCAATGCTGCAGCGCGAGGGTGATCGCCGCCGAGCCGATCAACAGGTAGATGAGCGCGTTGTGGAACTGCGACAGGAAGCGCGCGAGCGCGCCGCGGCGCACCGCCGGGGGCAGGCGGTTGGCACCGTAGCGCGCCCGGCGCAGGTCGGCCTCGGCGCTCGACAGCCCGCCGCGCGTCGATTCCACGAGGCGCATTGCTTCGTCGGCCGAGAGCGCGTGCCACGCGCGCTTCGCGCCGGCGCCGGTCGGAGCGTCGGTCACCGCGGGCGGCTCAGTCCTCACGCCCGGTGCGGCGCCGCCACCACGAGATCGATCGCGCGAAACCGTAGGCGACGATCGGGCCGAACATCGCCATCAGGGCCGGCGTGATCGCGTTCGGGTGCTCGGTCGCGTCGCCTACCAGCAGGATGGTGGCGACCGACAACAGGCAGACGAACACCCAGATCGCGGAGAACAGGAGCCACAGGCTTTTCCACAACGGCATTCCGGGCGCTCCCGATGTCGCTACACGATGCCCGCGGGGCGAAGTGCCGCGCGCAGCAGATTCATGCGGCCCGCGGCCTCACGCGCCAGCGTCTCGGCCGCCTCGACCGTGATCGCCTCGAAGCGCACCGTATCGCCGGGGCGCAGCTGCCCGAGCCGCGGCAGGTCCGCCGACACCACGGTGGCGATCTTCGGATAGCCGCCGGTGGATTGCCGGTCGGCGAGCAGCACGATCGGCAGGCCGTTGCCCGGCACCTGGATGCTGCCCGGCGCGATGCCGTCCGAGACGATGTTGAAGCCGGACTTGTGCTGCAACGGCCGGCCCTCGAGGCGAAGGCCCATGCGGTCCGATTGCGGATGCATGCGCCAGGGCTGCGCGACGAAGGCGTGCAGGGCCGCGGCGTCGAAGTAATCGTCCTGCGGCCCCGGCACCACGCGCAGCGCGCCGGGATCGTGACGCGCGAGCCGCGGATCGAGCGCCAGCGGCGGATCGGAGACCTCGGGTGCGCGAAGCGCGAGGCGCGCGCCTTTCGCAAGCGCCTTGCCGTCGAGCCCGCCCAGGCCCGAACGCACGTGCGTCGCGCGGCTGCCGAGCACCGGCTCGATCGCGAAGCCGCCCGCCACCGCGAGGTAGCCGCGCGCGGCGCCGGCGCCGACGCCGATCTTCAGCAGGTCGCCGGGTGCGAGGTCCAGCGCGCGGAACGCCGGCAACGTCGTGCCGTTCAGCGCCACCGGAAACGCGCCGGCGACCGCAACGCGGCAGGCGCCGCCTTCGACCGTCCAGCTGCCGCCCGTCAGCGTGAATTCGATGGCGGCCTCATCCGGGTCGTTGCCGACGAGCGCGTTGGCGATGTGGAAGGTGAACAGGTCGACGGCCCCCGAAGGCGGCACGCCATAACGTTGATAGCCCATCCTGCCCGCATCCTGCACCGTCGCCAGCGCACCCGGGTTGACGCACCGCAAATGCACGCTCATGGCGCCGCCTCGAGGCGCGCCACCACCTCGCCCTGCGCGACGCGGGCCTCGAGCCGCGCATAGTCTTCAGGCGATACCGGATCGAAACGCACCCGGTCGCCGGCGGCGAGCAGGAAGGGCGCCGACCGGCGGGGATCGAAGAGCTTCTCCGGCGTGCGCCCCAGCATGTGCCAGCCGCTCGGGATTTCCACCGACATGATGGCGGCCTGCACGCCGCCGATGGCCACCGATCCGGCAGGCACGGCGAGGCGCGGCGATTCGAGCCGCGGCGTGTGCAGGCGCTCGGGCAAGCCGCCGAGGTAGGCGAAGCCGGGGGCGAAGCCGATCATGTAGACGCGGTACTCGGCGCCCGCGTGCAGGGCGACGACGTCCGCGGCACCCAGGCCGTGGCGCGCCGCCACGGCGTCCAGGTCGATGCCGTGCGCGCCGCCGTAGGCCACCGGAATCGTCCAGCGCCGCGCCGCGACCTCCTCCTCGAGTCGCGCGGGGACGAGCTTCGCAAGCCGCTTGCGCAGATCCGCGGCGCGAATGCGCAAGGGATCGTAGAGCACCAGCACGGCCCGGTAGGTGGGCACGGCCTCGAGCACGCCTTCGATCGCGGCCGCCGACAGGCGCCGGTCGAAGGCCTGGGCGAGCCGATTGATGCGCTCGTCCACCGTCGTGCCGAACTCGACCGACATCGCCTGGTCGCCGGCCTGCAGGATGCGGAATTCGACCGGCGCGACGGCGCGCTGCGCGCCGCCGGAGGTGTTTTTTGCCATGGACGCGAGGCTACAATGAAAGCCGCAGGGGTGCGAGATTCCCCGGGAGAGCGCCGATGGCGAAAACGACGGTCGACCTGAACGCGGACATGGGCGAGAGCTTCGGCGCCTGGAAGATGGGCGACGACGAGGCCATGCTCGGCATCGTCACGGCGGCGAACGTCGCCTGCGGCTTTCACGCCGGCGACCCGCTGGTGATGCACCGCACGGTGTCGCTCGCGAAGGCGCGGGGCGTGGACGTCGGCGCGCACCCGTCGTTCAACGACCTCTTCGGCTTCGGCCGCCGCCCGATCCAGGGCGAGCGCCCCGAGGACATCGAGAAGGCCGTGATCTACCAGATCGGCGCGCTGCAGGCGATCGCCACGTCGGCCGGGCACCGCGTCACCCACGTGAAGGCACACGGCTCTTTGAGCAACATGGCGGCGGTGGACGCGTCGCTCGCGACGGCGATCGCGCGGGCGACGAAGACGGTCGATGCGGACCTGATCCTCGTCGCCATGCCGAACACCGAGCAGGAAAAGGCGGGCGAGGCGCTCGGCCTGCGGGTGGCGAGGGAAGTCTTCGCCGACCGCGCCTACGACGACAGCGGCAACCTGGTCTCGAGGAAGCTGCCCGGCGCGATGATCCACGACGCCGAAGCCGCGGTGCGCGGCGTGCTCCGGATGCTCGAAGACGACGCGGTCACCAGCGTCTCGGGCAGGAAAGTGCCCTGCCGCATCGATACCATCTGCGTGCACGGCGACAACCCGCACGCGGTGGAGACGGCGGCGAAGCTGCGCGCCGCGCTCGAGGCCGCCGGCATCGCCCTGCAACCCATGTCGCAGCACGTCTGAACCCGAGGGCGCCGGGTCGCGCCCGCCAGCCAAGGAGAACCAAGTGAAACGCCTCGCCGTCCTCGCCGCCGCCTGCCTGATCTCGGGCGCGACGCTCGCTCAGTACCCGGTCAAACCGGTGCGCATCGTGGTGCCTTTTCCCGCCGGCGGCACCACCGACCAGGTGGCCCGCATGGTGCAGCCCAAGCTGCAGGAATTCCTCGGCCAGCCGATCGTCATCGAGAACAAGGGCGGCGCCGGCGGCTCGATCGGCGCGGCGGAAGTCGCCAAGTCCGCCCCGGACGGCTACACCCTGCTCATGGTGTTCGATACCCACGCGGTGAACCATCACCTGTACAAGCAGGCGCCCGACCCGTTCAAGGCGCTGGAGCACGTCACCCTGATGGTGACCTCGCCCAGCATGCTGGTCGCGGGCACGAACTTCTCGCAGGCCACGCTCAAGGGCCTGGTCGACTACGGCAAGGCGAATCCGGAGAAGATGACCTACGCCTCGGTCGGCTCGGGCAGTTCCAACCACCTCGGCGCCCTGCAGCTCGCCGCGCACGGCGGCATCAAGATGACCCACATTCCCTACAAGGGCGGCGGCCCGCTGGTGCAGGCGATGCTCGGCAACCAGGTCGACATCGCCTTCGTTTCGGCGCCGCTCATCATCCCGCACGTGAAGGCCGGCAAAGTGAAGGCCATCGCCGTGGGCGGACGCGCGCGCATGCCGCAGATGCCCGAAGTGCCCACGCTCGCGGAAACCTGGCCCGGCTTCGAACTGGTGTCCTGGTTCGGCCTGCTCACCCCGCCGGGCGTGCCGCGCGAGGTCTTCAACCGCATCCATCGCGAAATGGTGCGCACGCTCGCCGTACCCGAGGTCAGGGAGCGGCTGGTGGCCGGCGGCTTCGACGTGGTCGGCAGCAGCCCGGAGGAGTTCCTGAAGTTCGCGCGCGGCGAGTCCGACAAGCTCGGCAAGCTGATCCGCGATTCGGGCATCAAGGTCGAGTAAGGCCGGCATGACCGCGCGCGGCGCGTTGCCGATCGTCGGCGCGGTGCTGGTCGTGCTCGGCGCCTGGCTCGCCAAATACCACCCGGCCGGCTGGACGCTCGCGGCGCTGCCGGTCGGCGTCTGGGCGGCGCTGCACGCGCGCGCGTGGTGGGCGCAGCGGCAGCAGACGCCGCCGAAGGCCGATTAGTAACTTATATGTTACTATAAGCCCCGGTCCGGCGTCCGGGCGCGTTCCAGCGCGCCGCGCAGCACCCGGTTGTTGAAGTCCTGCACGATCACCTGGCTGCGCACCAGCGCCCAGAGTTCCAGCACGCTGATCAGCACGATCAGCCCGAGGCCGAGCGGCCACAGGCCGAGCACGATCAGCACGACGCCGGCGCAGAACCCGCCGAGGTCGATCGCGCCCCACACCCAGCGCCCGAGGTAGAAGTGGTGCAGGCCGGTGATGAACAGCCAGTTCAGCGTCGCGTAGGTATCCGGGTCGCGAATGCGCCGTTCGGCATCCCGATAGGCCGCGGCGCGCGCCGCGTCGGGCAGCGCGGCGAGTTCGGCGCGCAGCGCCTCCTCCTCGCGCTCGACCGCCTCGCGATTCAGCATCGCTCCGGCACCGGGTCGTGGCGCGTTTCGGTTGCGTCGGGCTCGGTGCAGCGGCAGATGCGCCGCCAGCCGAGTCGCGTGCCGGCAAGCGCGCCGTGCGCGCGGATCGCCTGCCGGGTGTATTCCGAGCAGCTCGGCGTGAAGTTGCACGCGACGTTGAACAGCGCCTCGCCGCCGCCGCGCGCCTGGTAGCGCGCGATCGCGCGGTCGAACATCCGGGCGAGCAGGCTCATCGTCCGAGCGTAATGATCGCCGCCTCGCGCGTCCAGAACAGCCAGAAGCGCTTCATCTCGATCACCATGAAGGCAAGTTGCCAGCCCTCGGCCGCGTGCTTGTTGAGCTCGACCTCGATGCGCTTCAGCGGCAGGCCCGAGGCGCCGAGAAAGATCGTTCCGCAGCCGCCCTCGGCCACGTGCAGCACCTTGTATTCGCGATACGCCATGACACCCTCCCCGGATTGGACGCGCTACTGTAGCGCGCCGCGCCCTCAGGCGTCATCCGCGCCCGGCGCGCGCGCCCAAGCGTGGCAGGCGTAACCGTTGGGCGCGAGCGAGGTGCGCTGGCAGAGCAGGCCGTCACGCCAGCCGATTGCGTGGGTGCAGCTGCGGCAGGTGGCGCCTGGGGCGGAGATCCAGGGGGAGAACTGGCGTACCTGATTGAGGACGGCGTCCATGGAACCCATGA
>DATCYZ010000060.1:0-20046 GCA_036526195.1 Burkholderiales bacterium | reverse complement strand
CGGCCTGCCCGCGGGCTCGAAGGACATCGCCGGGGCGCGCGAGCAGGTGAGGGAAGGGCTTGCCGCCCTGCTGCCGCACGCGCGCGATGCCGGCGTGCCGCTGGCGATCGAGCCGCTGCACCCGATGTACGCCGCGGACCGTGCCTGCGTGAACACGCTGTCGCAGGCGCTGGACCTGTGCGACGCGCTCGACAGGAAAAAGACGGGCGCTGTCGGCGTGGCGGTCGACGCCTACCACGTGTGGTGGGATCCGAATCTCGAAGCGATGATCAAGCGCGCCGGCAAATCACGCATCCTCGCGTATCACATCTGCGACTGGCTGGTGCCTACCACCGACCTGCTGCTCGACCGCGGCATGATGGGCGACGGCGTCATCGACCTGAAGCGGCTGCGCGGCTGGGTCGGCCGCGCGGGCTACCGCGGCTTTCACGAGGTCGAGATCTTCTCGGCGGCGAACTGGTGGAAGCGCGATCCGGACGAGGTGCTGCGCATCGTCAAGCGCCGTTACCGCACGCATACCTAGGCAGGAGGACGCGATGAAGACCATCCTGATCACCGGCGCCGCCGGCGGCATCGGCACCCACCTGCGCCGCGAACTCGCCGGCCGCTACAAGCTGCGCCTCTCGGATATCCGGCCGATCAAGCCGCTCGCCCGGGGCGAATCCTTCGTCAAGGCGGACATCTCAAAGCTGCCGGACATGCTGCGCGCAACGAAAGGCGTGGATGCCATCGTCCACCTCGGCGGCTACTCGGTGGAGGGGACCTGGGAGGAAATCCACGAGGCGAACATCGTCGGCTGCTACAACGCCTTCGAGGCGGCGCGGCGGAACAAGGTCAAGCGCATCCTCTTCGCCACCTCGAACCACGCGGTCGGCTTCTATCCGCGGAGCACGAAGATCGACCACCGCGTCCCGGTGCGGCCGGACAGCCGCTACGGCGTGGCCAAGGCCTTCGGCGAGGCGCTGGGCAGCCTGTACGCCGACAAGTACGGCATGGAAGTATTCTGCATGCGCATCGGCAACGTGAACCCGGAGCCGATCGACAAGCGGCGATTGTCGATCTGGATCAGCCCGCGCGACATGGCGCAGTTGGTCACCGTCGGCATCGAGCACCCGAAGATCCGCTTCGAGATCGTCTACGGCGTCTCGGGCAACACGCGCAGCTGGTACGACAACCGCAACGCGAAACGCCTGGGCTACCGGCCCCGGGACAACAGCGAGCGCTTCGCCAGGTCGGTGCTGGCGAAGGAGAAGCGCGGCGATCCGCGCGCCGAGAAGCACCAGGGCGGGGTGTTCGTGGTGGCCGAAAGCGTCGAGAACCCGGCGCCGCTGCCGCGCCGGGCGAAACGCCGGCGGCCCGCGCGGCCGCGCGCCGCGCGGCGTGGTTAGAATCGATCGACCCTTCTTCACCGGACCCCGCCCGTGGAACTTGTCGTCCTCGTCAAGCGCGATTGCGAGACCTGCTGCATGGTGGCGCCGGTGCTCGCCGACCTGAAGCAGCGCGCGAAGCTCACGCTCTACTCGCAGGACGACCCGGCCTTTCCGGAAGAGGCCGGCGGCGCGAACGACGACACCTCGCTCGAGCAGAGTTGGAAGCTCGGCGTGGAGATCGTGCCCACGGTGATCCGCATGGAGAACGGGCGCGAGATCGCGCGCACCGAGGGCTGGAACCGCGACGAATGGGCGCGCGTCACCGGCCTTGCCGACCTCGGGCCGGGCCTGCCGCCCTCGCGCCCCGGGTGCGGCTCCAAGTCGGTCGGTCCGGGCATGCCGGAACGCCTCGGCATCCGCTTCGGCGCGATCAAGTTCGCCTCGCGCGCGATCCCGGTCGACGAATACGAGGATCCGATCGAGGTCGCCTACGACCGCGGCTGGTCCGACGGGCTGCCGGTGGTGCCGCCCACCGACCTGCGCGTGGCGCAGATGCTCGGCGGCACCACGCGGCGCGCCGACGAGGTGCTCGGCCTGATCCCGCCGAACCTCGCGCCCTGCACGGTGGAGAAGGCGGCGGTCAACGCGGTCATGGCGGGCTGCCGGCCGGATTACTTCCCCGTCGTGCTGGCGACCATCGAAGCCGCGCTGCTGCCTGAATTCTCGATGCACGGCCTGCTCGCCACGCTCTGGTTCTCCGGGCCGGTGGTGATCGTCAACGGGCCGGTGACGCGCCGCATCGGCATGAACTGGGCGGGCAACGCGCTCGGCCAGGGCAACCGCGCGAACGCCACCATCGGCCGCGCGCTGCAACTGGTGGTGCGCAACGTCGGCGGCGGCCGGCCGCAGGAGATCGACCGCTCGATCCTCGGCAATCCCGGCAAGTACACCTTCTGCTTCGCCGAGGACGAGACCGACCCGGACTGGATGCCGCTCAACGTCGCGCGCGGCCACGCGCCCGGCACCTCCACGGTGACGCTGTTCCACGGCGACGGCGTGCAGGGCCTGTGCGACCAGAAATCGCGCGACCCGGTGTCGCTCGCGCGTTCGCTCGCCATGGGGCTGTGGTCGGTCTGCCACCCGAAGCTCGCGCAGTGGTCGCACGCCATCCTCGTGCTCTCGCCGGACCATCACGACATCTTCAGGCAGGCGGGCTGGGACCGCGCGAAGATCGAGGCGGGCCTGTGGGACGCGCTCAAGCGCCCCGGTCGCGACCTGATCGAGGGGGCGGGCGGCGTGGGCGAGGGCATCGATCCCGCGCGCGCCGGCGAGTTGGTCGACAAGTTCCATCCGGGCGGGCTGCTGGTGGTGCGCGCCGGTGCGCGCGGCGGCCTGTTCTCGGCAGTCATCGGCGGCTGGACCGCGCAGCGCCGCAACAAGGAAGTGCAGGTCGTTTCAAGGGAGATCGGAACATGACGGCTCAGGGCTATTCGATGCTGGACCCGACCGCGGAGAGTTCCCCGGTGATGCGCGAGCGGCGCGCGCCGCCGGAGGACCTCGATCGCGCGACCATCGGGCTCTTGTGCATCTCGAAGGAACGCAGCGAGGAGTTTCTCGACACGCTGGAGGCGCGCCTCGCGGCGCGCGGGCACACGGTGCTGCGCTTCGCCAAGCCGACGCACACCAAGCCGGCGCCCGAGGCGGTGCTCGCCGACATCGTCGAGCGCTGCGATGTCGTCATCGAGGCGCTCGCCGACTGAGGCTCCTGTACGTCGTGCAGTTTGCATGACCTTCAGGCGCTCGATCGGCGCGGCATCCCGGGCTGCGGCGTGGCCTCCGAGGCGTTCCGGCAGGCGGCGGACGCGCAGATGCGCGCGCTCGGCTTCGGCGCGGCGCTCGCCTGGGTGCCGCACCCGGTGCAGAACCGCACCCGCGAGGAACTTGTCGCGATCGCGGATGAAACGCTGGAGACGATCCTCGGGCTGATCCGGCGCTGAGGCTCAGACCGCGCCGGCCTGGCGCAGCGCGTCGATCTCCGGCGCGGTGAGGCCGAGCCAGTCCTTCAGCACGTCCTCCGTGTGCGCGCCGAGCGGCGGGCCGAGCGCGTCGATGCGGCCCGGCGTGCCGCTCAGGCGCGGCACCACGTTCGGCACACGGATCGCGGGCGACCCGGGCAGGCGCGGCTCGGCCACCTTCGCGATGTTCCCGCGCGCCGCGTACTGCGGGTCCTCGAAGATTTCGTCGATCGCGTACACCGGCCCGCAAGGCACTTCGGCCGCGCGACAGTCTTCGATCACCTGTTCGCGGCTGCGCGCGCCGGTCCAGGCGGCGACCGCGGCGTCCACCGCTTCGCGCGCCGCCTCGCGCTGCGCGATCCGGCCCCAGCGGCCCGCGCCGGCCGCATCCGGGATGCCCATGCAGGCCGCCAGCCGGGCAAAGATCTTGTCGTTGGTGCAGGCGATCGCCACCCAGCGCCCGTCAACGGTCGGGTAGTGGCTGTGCGGCACCGCGTTGACGGTGCCCGCGCCCATGCGCTGGCGCACGAACCCTGCGTAGCCGTACGCGGGCGCAAGCTCGTCGAGGATGCGGAACACCGATTCGTACAAGCCGATGTCCACCACCTGCCCGAGGCCGCTCGCGTCGCGCGCGCGCAGCGCGGTGAGCGCGCCCATCGCGCCGTACATGCCGGAGAGGTAATCGGGCAGCGTCGCAGAGCCGGGCGTGACCGGCGGCCCGTCTGGCACGCCGGCGAGAAAGGACAGGCCGCCGAAGGCGTTGGCGATGCGCCCGAAGCCCGGTTCCGCGCGCGACGGTCCGGTCTGCCCGTAGGCCGAGATGCGCACCATCACCAGGCGCGGGTTCGCCGCGTGCAGCGCCTCCCAGCCCAGGCCCCAGCGCTCGAAGGTGCCGGGGCGGAAGTTCTCGATCAGCACGTCGGCCTGGGTGGCGAGACGCTTCAGCAGCGCGGCGCCCTGCGGGTTCTTCAGGTCGACGGTGATCGACTTCTTGTTGCGTGACTCCGACAGCCACACCAGCGAATCGCCGCAGGGCGTGGGCGTGCCGAACTTGCGCGTCGGGTCGCCCGCGCCGGGTTGCTCGACCTTCACCACTTCGGCGCCGAACTCGGCGAGGAAGGTGGCGCAGTAGGGGCCGGCGATGTAGGTCGCGCAATCGAGCACCCGAAGGCCGGCGAGCGCGCTGGCACCGGGTGGCGATTGCGGGGCGCCTTCGGGGTTCGCCATCGGTCTGGCCCTTCAGCCGCCCGCCACGCCCTGCGTGTTGACGTAGAGCGCGTAGATCGACGTCGTCGCCGCCATGAAAAGGCGGTTGCGGTGCAATCCGCCGAAGCAGACGTTGGCGCAGCGCTCGGGCAGGTCGATGCGGCCGATCAGCTTGCCCTTCGGGTTGAAGACGTGCACGCCGTCGAGCCCCGCCTCGCCCATGCCCCAGCCGCACCACAGGTTGCCGTCGACGTCGACGCGGAAACCGTCGGGCGTGCCCTTCGGCCCGGCGTCGATGAACAGGCGCCGGTTCGCGAGCGTCTTTCCGCCCACCACGTCGTACGCGAGGATGACGCGCGGCGTCGAGCGCGACTCGACGATGTAGAGGATCGATTCGTCCGGCGAGAAGGCAAGGCCATTCGGCTGGTTGATGCCCTCGGCCACCACCGACATCGCGCCCGAGGCGTCGATGCGGTAGACGTTGGTCGGCAGTTCCTGTTCCGCCTTTTCGCCCTCGTAATGGCTGAGCAGGCCGAAGGCCGGGTCGGTGAACCAGATCGAGCCGTCGGACTTGCAGACGATGTCGTTCGGCGAGTTGAGCCGCTTGCCGTCGACGCGCTCGGCCAGCACCGTGAGGCGGCCGTCGTGCTCGGTGCGCACCACGCGCCGGCCGTGGTGCTCGCAGGTGAGCAGCCGCCCCTGCCGGTCTCGGGTGTTGCCGTTGCCGAAGCCCGAGGGCTTGCGGAACGGGAAGACGGTGCGCGTCTCCTCGTCCCAGCGCCACATGCAGTTGCCCGGCACGTCGCTCCAGACGAGGGTGCGCGTGTCGCCGAGCCAGACCGGCCCCTCGGCCCAGCGCATGCCGGTGGCGAGCCGCTCGACCTTGGCGAGCGGGTGGCGGTACGGCGCGAAGGATTCGTCGACGACGACCACCGCGGGGTCGGGAACGCGCCCGCTCGGGCGCCACTCGGGTTGGGGATCGCTCATGGGGTCGGGCTCCGCGCTGGAATCATCCATATAGTAACATATATGTTACCAAAATGCCGTGTCCGGCGCCCGACCGCTCCTCAAGGCGCGTTCACGGCCTGCGAGCCGCGACTCTACGACACAATCGCGCCTTCGATGGCCGGCGTTTCACGCGCGCCGCCGCCATGCTATAGATGCCGTCCGGATCACCGGCCGCGCCGTCCACGCGCGCGGCCTCCCGCGCACGTGTGTGCGCGACGTTTAGAGGAACTGTCATGATCTACAAGCTGTTCGGCCCCAGCGGCCTGCGCGTTTCGGAGCTGTGCCTCGGCACGCTCACCTTCGGCAACGAGTCCGGCTGGGGCACCGACCTCGCCGAGAGCCGCACCGTGTTCGATGCCTACGTCGAGGCGGGCGGCAACTTCCTCGACACCGCGAACGCCTACAACGCCGGCACCAGCGAGACCATGACCGGAAAGTTCATCGCCGGCCAGCGCGACCGCTTCGTCGTCGCCACCAAGTTCTCGCTCAACATGCATGCCGGCGACCCGAACGCCGGCGGCAACCATCGCAAGAGCATCGTGCAGTCGCTCGAGGCGAGCCTGAAGCGGCTGGGCACCGACTACATCGACCTGTACTGGCTGCACCAGTGGGACTTCACGACTTCGCCCGAGGAGGTGATGCGCGCGCTGGACGACCTGGTGCGCGCCGGCAAGGTGCACTACCTCGGCATCTCGGATGCGCCGGCCTGGATCGTCTCGCAGTCGAACGTGCTCGCGGAACTGCGCGGCTGGACGCCGTTCGCGGGGATCCAGATCGACTACAGCCTGATCGAGCGCACCGCCGAGCGCGACCTGCTGCCGATGGCGCGCCAGCACGGGCTCGCGGTGGCGATCTGGGGCGTGGTCGGGCAGGGCGTGCTCACCGGCAAGTTCCACCGCGCGGCCGACCCGAAGGCGCCCGCGGATTCGCGCCGCGCCACCATGGCGGCGCGACGCCTGACCGAGCGCAACTTCGCCATCGCGCGCGAAGTCGAGGCAGTGGCGAAGGCACGCGGCATGAGCATGACGCAGGTGGCGATCAACTGGGCGCGGCAGCGCGGCCAGCAGCACATCCCGGTGATCGGCGCGAGGACGCTCGCGCAGGCGAAGGAGAACCTCGCCTGCCTGGACAAGCCGCTGTCGCCGGAGGACATGGCGCGGCTGAACGCGGCCAGCGAGATCGAACTCGGCTTCCCGCACGACTTCCTGCAGATGCCGCGCATCCTCGCGCAGCGCTTCGGCGGCACGGACGCGCGGGTCGAGAACCAGCGGCCGCTGTCGCACCGCACGCACCTGCCGGAGGCCTGAGGCGCACGCGCCGGCCTGAGGCGCGCGCGCCGGCTATACGGCGCGCAGGAAGTCCTCGATCAGGGTGTTCACCTTGTCCGCGGCTTCCATCTGCGGGAAGTGCCCGACGCCGGACACGATCTCGATCTTCGCCGCCGGCACCCTGGCGCGCACCAGGTCGAGCCAGGGCGTGGTCTGCCCGGGCTCAAGCGGCACGCGCACCCGCTCGGCGTTCAGGAAGGAACTCTGTATGACGAGCACCGGCACGCGCACCGCCTCAAGCGCCGTCTCCATGCGGCCCGCGTCCCAGGCGCACATGCGCGGGAAGAGCGCCGCGCCGACGGCCGCGGGCAAGGCGGCGGCGCGCTCGACCGCGGCCCGCTTCATTGCCGCGGGGCTGGAGGGCAGGAACATGCCCTCGAACAGGCCGTTGGCGAACCTGGCGAAGCCGGCGGCATCGATCGCGGCCTTCGCCGAGGCCGCCGCCGCCGCCGGGTCGCCGGTGCCGATGCGGCTGCCGTCGACCAGCACCAGGCCGGCGACGCTGTCGGGCGCGGCGCGCGCCGCCTCCAGCACCACCCGGCACCCCATGCTGTGCCCGACCAGCACGGCGCGCCTGAGCGCCAGCGCCGACACCAGCGCAGCGACGTCCGCGCCGTAGTTCTCCAGCGTGCACTCCTCGGCGCGGCCCGGCGTGGCGCCGTGGCCGCGCAGGTCGCAGGCAAGCACCGTCCGGGTCGGCGCGAAGTACGGGACCTGCGCCGCCCAGTCGGTGTGGCTGCAGGCGAAGCCGTGGACGAAGACCAGCGCCGGTTCCCCGGCGCCGAAGCGGATGTGGTGCAGCAACGCCATCGTGAGGCCTCTTTCAGTCGTCCTGGTGCGCGGGCTTGTGCAGGCCGGCGAGCTTCTGCTGCAGCGCCGGCGGCGCCGCATCGTAGTGGCTGAGGGCCATGCTGTAGGCGCCGTGGCCCGCGGTCAAGGCTTTCAGTCGTGAGGCGAAGGTTTCCATCTCGGACAGCGGCGCCTGCGCGAAGAGCTGCACGGTGCCGGGGCGCGGCGCGCCCTGGCCCTTGATGTGCCCGCGCCGCGCCGCGAGGTCGCCGGCAAGGTCGCCCATGTAGCTCTCGGGCGCGGTGATCTCGACATCGACCACGGGCTCGAGCACGATCGCGCGCGCCTTGCCGAGCGCATCCAGGAAGGCCTTGCGACCCGCGGCGATGAAGGCGACCTCCTTCGAGTCGACCGAATGGTGCTTGCCGTCGTGCACGGTGACGCGCAGGTCCTCGATCGGGTAGCCGGCGACGAAGCCGGACTCGAGCACCATGCGCACGCCCTTCTCCACGGCGGGGATGAGCGAATGCGGAATGACGCCGCCCTTCACCTGGTCGACGAACTCGAAGCCGGCGCCGCGCGCGAGCGGCTCGACCCTGAGGAACACCTCGCCGAACTGGCCGGCGCCGCCGGTCTGCTTCTTGTGGCGATTGTGACCCTCGGCCGCGCCGAGCACGGTTTCGCGGTACGGGATCGCCGGCGGGCGCGTGTCGAGCTCGAGCCTGAACTGCGCCGCCATCCGGTCGAGCACCGTCTTCAGGTGCAGCTCGCCCAGGCCGCGCAGCACCGTCTCGTGCCCCTGCGCCGCGTGCTCGACGCGCAGGCAGGGGTCTTCGGCGGTGAGGCGGTGCAGCACGTCCGAGAGGCGCTGCTCGTCGCCGCGCTTCTTCGCCTCGAGCGCCAGGCCGAAGACCGGCCTGGGCAGGTCGATGGCGCGCGCATGGATGTGCGCGTCCTCGGGCGAGTCGTGCAGGATGGCATCGAAGCCGATCTCGTCGAACTTGGCGAGCGCGCAGACATCGCCGGGGAGGGCCTCGTTCACCTCGGTCTGGGTCTTGCCGCAGAGCCGGTACAGGTGCGCCACCTTGACCGGCTTGCGGGCCTCGCCGACGTAGAGCTGCATGCCCGGCGTGATCCGGCCCTGGTGCATGCGAAAGACCGCGAGGCGGCCGACGTAGGGGTCGATCTCGATCTTGAAGACGTGCGCCAGGGCATGCAGCGCCGGATCCGGCGCGGCGGTGAGTTCGCGCGGCGGCGAACCGTCGGCCGGCGTGTTGACGTAGACCGGCGGATTGCCCTCGGCCGGGTTGGGCAGCAGCTTCGCGATCACGTCGAGCAGTTCCGCGACCCCGGCGCCGGTACGGGCCGAGGTGAACACCACCGGGATCAGGTGGCCTTCGCGCAGCGCGCGCTCGAGCGGGGCGTGCAGGGCCGCCACGGGCACCTCGCCCTTCTCGAGGTATTCCGCCATCAGGGCCTCGTCCACCTCGACCACCTGGTCGACCAGCCTGCGGTGCGCCTCGGCGACCGAGGAAAAATCCGCCTCGCCCGAGGGCGCGAAGAAGCAGTCGGACACGCGGCTCGCGCCGCCGGCCGGCAGGTTGAGCGGCAGGCAGGCCTTGCCGAAGGCGTCCTGGATCGATGCGAGCAGGCCGGGCAGGTCGACGTTGTCCGCGTCGATGCGGTTCACCACGATCAGGCGATCCAGGCCGCGCTTGCCGGCCCAGCGCATGAAGCGCTCGGTCATCATCTCGATGCCGTTCTGCGCGTTCACCACGATGGCGGCGGTGTCGACGGCGGCAAGCGCCGGCAGCGCGTGCCCGAGAAAGTCGGGCGTCCCGGGCGCGTCGAGCAGGTGCACGCGCAAGGGCGCGTTGTCGTGCGTCGTTTCGAAGCTCGCGACGGCCAGCTTCAGGGAATGCTGCAGGTCCTTCTCGAGCGGCGTGTAGTCGCACACGGTGCTGCCGCGTTCGATGCGGCCCGCCTCGGGGATGACGCCAGCCTGCGCGAGCAGGGCTTCGGCGAGGGCGGTCTTGCCGCAGCCCGCCTGTCCGACGAGCGCCACGGTGCGGATGTGTTCGATGGCGGAAGTGTCCACGGTGCGCCTCCTTGTGGTCGGGTGCCTCCGGTATCGCCTGCGGTCGGGTCGGGCCGGTCTCCCTGTCGCCGCCTCAGCTCGCCCCGGCCCGGCCCGCCGGCCGCGGCAGGCCGCGCGCCGTCCCGACCGCGATGAAGATCTCGCGCAGCAGGAAGAGCAGGCAGACCACGAGCGCCAGCATGGCCAGGATGAACATCGCGCCGATCATGCGCGACAGGTCCACCGAGACGAAGGCGCCGAGGAACGCGCTTGCGATCAGCAGGCAGACGAACAGGCCGGCGAGTACCGCGAAGACGATCGCGAAGTAGACGTAGCGGATGCGCCGCGCGACGCGGTCGAGCTCGTCGTGGACCGCGGCGACGATCGCCTCGGCTGCCATGCTGCCGTCCAGCCGCGCCTCCAGCATGCGCCGGCGGTCGACTGCGCGCCCGAGCCGCATGTTGAGCGCGGCGAGGATGGTGCCCACCGCGGTCAGCATGAACACCGGCGCGACCGCGAGCTGGATCACCGCGGTGATCTCCGGCACATGGGCTTCGACTGCCATGGGCGCAGTCTAGCGCGGAAGCCGCGCGCCGCGGGTCAGCTGTAGGCGACGCAGGTCTCGCAGACGGTGCCGCGCACATCCTTCTTCAGGTGCGCGGCGCGCAGCGCGACGAAGGCCGGCGAATTCCACGCTTCCATGAACGGCACCTTCGTCAGGTCGCCCATGGTCCAGTTCGCCGTGGCGTCGAAGCAGCAGGCCGAGAGCTTGCCCTCGGCCGTGACATGCCCCTCGGTGAATGCCGACCAGCACGGCAACGGCTCGCGCAGCGCGCCGATGCGGCCCTGGTTGCCGGCCGTCGGCCGGTAGCCGAGTTCCTCTTCCCGGCGCGTGGCGAACGCGCCCATCGAGTAGAGCGGCAGCCAGTAGTGCTGGTCGACGAAGGGCCGCACCCGCTCGGCCAGCAGCGCTTCCATCTTCACCTGCTGTTCGCCGTCGTAGCGGATCGAGGAGGCGTACAGGCCGGTGCGGTAGCCGCCCTGCTCGCGCGCCGTCCACGCGGCCTCGATATTGTCCAGCGCGCGGTGAAAGAGCTTGCCGGAGACGCCCATGACCGCCTCGAACTGCGCTTGGTCGGCGGCGTTCACGGACCACTTGAGTGAATCCAGGCCCGCAGCCATGCAGGCGCCCACGGCTTCCGGAAACGACATCGACGCGTTCGAGGTGAGAAACACGTACGGCATGCCGAGCGTGCCCTTCAGCCAGGCGATGCAATCGACCAGCAGCCTCGGATTCATGAACGATTCGCCGAGGTAGAACACCCCGACTTCTTCCACGCCGGCGTCGCGCATCTCGCGGGTGATGCGCTTGAACAGCTCGAAGTCCATGTCCCACTTCGGCTGCACTTCGCGGGTGCGCAGCGCGCAGAAGCCGCAGCGGTAGTTGCAGCGCGGCGAGATCTCGATCTTGACGCTGCGCGGCGCCGGGGGCGATGCCTTCAGGTAATCGGCCGGGATCTTCGTGACCTGGTCGATGCGTTCGGTGATGGTCTGCATGGGGCCTCCGGGAACGTGATGTCCCCTGGTCCCCGATCATCGGCAGCGTGCGGCTCCGCCTTGATTGATGCACATCAACCAAATCGCGCCCGGCGCCCGGGCGCGCGTCCTGCCGACGGCGCTACTTCTTCGGTGCTTCGGTCTTCTCGAAGAACTCGCTGCGCTTGCGCAGCACGTCCTCGAGCCGGAGGCGCTCGATGAGCAGCACGTGCTTCGCCAGGCCCTGCTCGTGCGGCAAGCGCGCGTCCAGGCGCGCGAGGGTGTCGGCATATTCCTTGTCGCGCTTCTCGCGCTCTTCCGGCTTCTCGTCGGCCGCGGGGACGCGCGGCGCCTTCGACGGCGTGCCCTCGACGGCCACGCTGACGTAATGCCGGCTGCCCTCGGGCTTGCCGATGTTCAGCGTGTAGGTGAGGCCGTCGAAGCTGCGCGCCACCACCACCGTCGGCGCGTCGAGCCCGGTCTGTGCCGGGGTGAGGCCCGGCGGGGCGACGTCCGCAAGCTCGAGCAGGGTCAGGGAGTAGGAGGCGGCATTGCCGCGCGTCACCATGAAGTTCATGCCCGGCGGCGGCGGGACGTTGAAGGTCCAGTCGGTGTTCTCGTCCGGGCGCGCAATCTTCCAGCCCTCGCCGTCGGCGGGGCGCACCTCGAGGGACTTGATGCGCTCCGCAACGATGCCCTTGGTGTCGATCCAGCCGGCGCTCTTCGCGCTCGCCTGCGCGAGCGGATCCGACACCGTGTACACGGTCTTCGGGTCCTGCGGGCGCATGACGAAGCGTCCGTCGGCCTTCGCCTTGGCGGCGTCTGCGGGGGGCTTGCGGAAATAGTTCGCGCCCGCCGTCAGGCTGGCCAGCGGCTTGCCGGCCGCGTCGAGGAACTCCACCACGGTGCCCATGCCCGGGCCTGCGGCATCGAGCTTCAGGCGCGCGCGGTCGGCCTCGCCGATCGGCTCGCTCTGCCCGATGCGCAGCGCGATGGCGAGCAGGAGGAAGTCGCGCACGCGATCGTGCGAGGCGTGAAAGCCGTTGCGCTCGGCGATCGTCCAGCGCCCGTCCTTCTGCTCGAGGGTCAGGGTGGCCTCCGGTTCGCGGATGCGGATCGCCGCCACCTCGGCCGCCTTCAGCCCGGGCAGCAGCGGCTGGCCGAGCGTGCCGACGTTCGAGGCGACGCGCGCGCGCTGCTCGCCGTAATACAGCCAGGCGCTGCCCAGCAGCAGCGCGCCGAGCACCGCGAGGATCGCGGCAAGCCGCGCGTTCATGCCGCGGCTCCCGCCGCCAGCGCGCGCTGGGCGCGGCGCCGGCGCGTCAGCGCCACGCCGAGACCGAGCGCGGCCACGAGGAGCGGCATCAGCGCGATGTTGGCGACCTTGGTCCAGAAGGCGACCGCTTCCGCGTCCTGGCGCAGGCTGCGGCGCACTTCCTTCAGCTCCTTCTTCGTCTGGATCACCCGCGTGCGAAAGGCTTCCAGTTCCTTCTGCTGGTCGGCGGAAATGATCTGCGCGCCTTTTGCGGCGGACCCGGTGGCCTTTTGCACCGACTGCAGCTTTTCGTTGGTCTTCTGCAGTTCCGCCTCGAGCGCGCGGATCTTGCCGAAGTACTGCTTCTGCGCTTCGGCCTCGAGCTCCCGCATCACCGTGAGCGTCCGGAACGCCGAGGCACGGCTGCGCAGCGACGCCAGGGCGTCGCCGCCGGAGACCTGTTCCACCAGGCTGAGCGCGAAGGCGAGGTTGCCGTTGGAGGGGACGATGATCCGCTGGCCGAGGACTTCCTGCACGTCCACCGCGGCGCCGTCGGCCAGCATGTCGACGTCGCCCACCACCACCACTGCGTTCTCCTTGCCGCCGGTGGCGAGGTGCGGCGCGGCTTCGGCCGCGGGCTTGTCCCTGGCGGCGGGGTCGGCCGGGCGGCCTTCGGGGAAGGCGGTGCGGAAGGTCCCGCTCAGGCGCACGGCCAGCGGCCAGGCCTTGTTGCCCGGCTCGAAGCCGCGCATCGCCTCGTCGCCGGACTTGGTCGCGACCTCGGCGTCGACCAGCATGGAACTGGGCGAGCTGCGCACCAGCACCTGCGACTTGAGCCCGTCCGCCGGCTTCACGCCGAGCGCCCCGCCGAAGGCGTAGAGCAGGGTCTCGATCTGTCCCGTGGCCACGTCGTCGCGGTCGAAGGCGGTGCGATTGAGCGTCAGCACCGTCGGGGTGTAGCGTGCCCCGCCGCCGGAACCGTAGACCACGTCGGCGATCACCTTGTCCGGGGCCATCTCGATGCCCCAGGCCTTGAACAGGCGCGGCAGCGAGGAGGACGAGGGCGTCTGCGGCATGCCCGGCATCGTCTGCTGCTGGTCGAAGAAGGCGAGCGGGTCGGCAAAGACGATCAGCTTGCCGCCGCGCAGCACGAACTGGTCGAGCGCGTACTCGGTGGCCGGCTGGATGTCGCGCGGATGGATCAGCAAGAGGACGTTGATGTCCTTGTCGATCGTCGTGGCGCCGAGCGGGATCTGGCGCAGGTCGTAGTCGCGCTGCAGTTCGCCGGCGATCACCCAGGGTTCGACGCTCTGGCGCGTCATCGGGTTGAACTTCATCCCGGCGACCGGCAGTCCCGCCATCAGGCCGAGCGTCGGGCGTTTGGCGCTCGCGGTGAGGGCGATGGCGCGGGCGAGGTCGTACTCGAGCAGGCGCTCGCGCTGCAGGGACACCGCGGGGATGACCTGCTTGCGATCGAGCTGGTTGACGGCGATGCCGAGGTAGAAATTCTCGCCGTTGCCCAGGGCCTGGGGCTCGACGCCGTCGAGCTGGGCGGCGTCTTCCGTCTCGGAATCCGGCGTCGGGTGGTAGCGCTCGACAACCAGCTTGCCGTTCGAGGCGGCGCGGAACTCGCTCACCAGGTCCTCGACGCGCTTGGAGAAGCTGCGCAGCGGCACCGGCACGGCCTCGCCCTGCGAGACATAGAGCTTCAGCTTCACCGGCGCCTCGAGCCCGGCGAGGATGCGCTTCGTGCCGTCCGACAGGGTGTAGAGCTTGCCCTCGGTGAGGTCGGCGCGCACCGCGGCGCCGGAGGCGAGGTAGTTGAAGGCGACCAGGATGACCGCCAGCCCGGCCAGGCCGACGGCGGAGTAAAGGAGGGAGTCGTGTTTCTTCACGGTTCTAGCCTGCGCGATGGTTGCGGATGATGACGCCGGTGGTGAACAGGGCGAAACCGATCACCGACAGGAAGAAGAACAGGTCGCGCGAATCGATCACGCCGCGCTGGAAGCCCTCGAAGTGCGTGATCATCGAGAACGCGGTGACCGCATCGACGAAGGCCGGGCTTGCCCAGCGCACCAGCAAGTCGGTGACCGGCGTGAAGCCCGCCAGGATGAAGAACAGCAGCACGACGATCGACAGGATGAACGACACCACCTGGTTGCGCGTCATCGCCGAGGTCATGCAGGCGATCGCCAGGTAGGCCCCGGACAGCAGCAGGCTGCCGAGGTAGCCGGCGAAGATCATGCCGTTGTCGGGTTCGCCGAGCACGTTCACGGTGATCGCCACCGGGAAGGTGAGCGCGAGCGCGATGCCGAGGAAGGCCCAGGAAGCGAGGAACTTGCCGAGGATCGCCTGCCAGGGCGCGATCGGGAAGGTGAGCAGCAGCTCCAGTGTGCCGGCGCGGCGTTCCTCGGACCACAGCCGCTTGCCGACGGCGGGCACCAGGATCAGGTACAGCCACGGATGCCACAGGAAGAACGCGCCGAGGCTCGCCTCGCCGCGCTCGAAGAAGGCGCCGGCGGTAAAGGTGAAGAATCCGGTGAGCAGCAGGAAGATGACGAGGAACACGTAGGCCACGGGCGAGGTGAAGTAGCTCGAGAGCTCGCGCCGGGCGACGGTGAGGATCATGTGGCGGGCGTTCACGTGCGGGCCTCCTTTTTCGCGGTGTCCGGCAGGGTGATGCGGCGGAACACCTCGTCGAGCTGGCCCTCTTCGGTGCGCAGCGCATCCAGCTTCCAGCCTTCGCGCCCGGCCAGTTCCGCGATCGCGCGGGCGAGTTCGCCCGCGGCCGACTTGTCCTTCGGGAAGGCGCGCAGCGCCCCGTCAAGGGGCTCGACGCGTTCGACCCCGGCGAGCGCGGCGAGTTTCGCCTGCATGACGGCGGCGTCCGCGCCGGCGGCATGCACCGTCACCGCGCCGGCAAAGGCCGACATCGCGCGCAGTTCGTCCGGGGTGCCGTTGGCGACGATGCGCCCGCGGTCGATGATGATGGCGCGCGAGCAGGCGGCGTCGACTTCCTCGAGGATGTGCGTCGAGAACACCACCGCCTTGGTGCGGCCGAGTTCGCGGATGAGGTTGCGCACCTCGTGCTTCTGGTTCGGGTCCAGGCCGTCGGTGGGCTCGTCGAGCGCCAGCACCTCGGGATCGTGGATCAGCGACTGCGCGAGGCAGGTGCGGTGCTTGTAGCCCTTGGAGAGCGTGTCGATCGACTGGTGCAGCACCGACTCGAGGAAGCAGCGCTCGACCACGCCGGCGATCGCCTTCTTCTTCGCGTCACCCGCGAGGCCGCGCATCTCGGCGGCGAAGCCGAGGAAGCCGTGCACCGTCATGTCCGGGTAGGAGGGCGCCGCCTCGGGCAGGTAACCGATCAGCCGCTTGGCCTCGATCGGCGACTCGACCACGTCGTGCCCGCCGACGCTCACCGTGCCGCCGGAGGGTGGGATGAAGCCGGTGATCATCCGCATGGTGGTCGACTTGCCGGCGCCGTTCGGGCCGAGGAAGCCGAGGACTTCGCCGCGCTCGACGCTGAACGACACGCCGTCGACGGCGCGTTTCGCGCCAAAGGTCTTGGTCAGGTTCTCGATCTTTATCATGGTCGTGGGGCCCTTGCGCCGGCCGCATGCATGACAGGCGCACAGATCAGGACAGGGGGGCCGGATTTCAAGAGGGCCGGATTATCGCCGAAATCGCATGCGGTTCCCCAAATCGTTCGACTAGAATTCCCGCTCCGGCGCCGGGCATCGCCTGGGCCAATCGATTGCTGAAACGTTCCCGAACGATCCCTGAGGAGGGTGCACCATGAAATCCATCGGCAAGCTGCTCGTCGCGGCGGCCCTGGCAGTGGCCATGCCGGTTCTCGCCCAACCGAGCCTGAAGATCATGATCCCGGCGAACCCGGGCGGCGGCTGGGACCAGACCGGGCGCACGCTCGCGGCGGCCATGCAGGCCGGCAAGCTGGTCTCCAGCGTGCAGTTCGACAACAAGGGCGGCGCCGCGGGCACCATCGGCCTCGCCCAGTTCGTCAATTCGTCCAAGGGCGACCCGAACGCCCTGATGGTCGGGGGCATGGTGATGGTGGGCGGCATCCACCTCAACCAGTCGCCGGTCAATCTCGGCATGGTGACGCCGATCGCCCGCCTCACCGGCGAGTACGAAGTCGTGGTGGTGCCGGCGAACTCGCCGCACAAGACCATGGCGGACCTGGTCAAGGCGTTCAAGGCCGACCCGGGCAAGGTGTCCTGGGGCGGCGGTTCCGCCGGCGGCACCGACCACATCCTGGTCGGCATGGTCGCCAAGGCGGTCGGCGCGGATACGACGAAGATCAACTACGTGCCCTTCAAGGGCGGCGGCGAGGCGATTGCCGCCATCGTCGGCGGGCACGTCACCGCGGGCGTGTCCGGGCTGGGCGAGTTCGCCGAGCAGATCAAGGGCGGCAAGATGCGCGCGCTCGCGGTGTCCTCCCCCGCGGCGCTCGAGGGCATCCCCACGCTCAAGTCGCAGGGCATCGATGTCGAGCTTGCCAACTGGCGCGGCATCTTCGGCGCCCCCGGCATCACGCCGGCGCAGCGCGACGCGCTGGTCAAGCTGGTGAAGGAAGCCACCGAGACCCCGGCGTGGAAGGAAACGCTGGCGAAGCTCGGCTGGACCGGCATCTTCCTCGGCGGCGACGATTACAAGAAGTACATCGACGAGGAAATCACGCGGATCGCCGGCATCATCGATTCGCTCGGCATCAAGCGGAAGTAGGCGCGCACGGCCGCCCGGCGTGGCGCGTCGCCTGAATCCCGCCGAGATCGCGCTTTCCGCGGGCGTGCTCGCGCTTGGCGCGATGGCCGCGGGGGTGACCACCACGCTGCCCTCCGAGGGCGGGTACTCCGGAATCGGTCCGAACTTCTTCCCGGGGCTGATCGCCGCCGGGCTGCTGGCGCTCGGCGCCTGGCTGATGTGGGAGGCCTTCGTGGGCGGCTGGAAGAACCGCGGCCCGGACGACGCGGTGGCGCGCGGCGAGCACGCCTTCGAGCGCGCAGGCTTCCTCTGGGTGACCGGGGGCTTGTTCGCGCACATGGCGCTGATCGGCTTCGCCGGCTTCGTGGTGGCCGGCACGGTGCTGTTCGCCGGGGTGGCGCGCGGCTTCGGCAGCCGGCGCGCGGTGCGCGACGCCTGCGCCGGGTTGGTGCTCTCGCTCGGCGTGTTCCTGTTCTTCGTCAAGTTCCTCAACGTCAACCTGCCCGGGGGCTGGCTCGCGCCGCTGCTCGGCAGCGCGGGGATCTGAAGGCGCCCTATGGTCGAGACCTTCGACGCCCTGCTGAACGGCTTCAACGTGGCGTTGAAGCCGATCAACCTGCTCTGGGGCTTCATCGGCGTGACGCTCGGCACCTTCGTCGGCGTGTTGCCCGGCGTCGGCCCGGCGCTCACCGTGGCGATGCTGCTGCCGCTCACCGTGAAGCTCGACCCGACCGGTGCGCTCATCATGTTCGCCGGCATCTACTACGGCGCGATGTTCGGCGGTTCGACCACCACCATCCTGCTGAACACGCCGGGAGAGTCCGCCTCGATCGCCACCGCGCTGGAGGGCAACAAGATGGCGAAGGCCGGGCGCGCCGGCCCGGCGCTCGCCACCTGCGCGATCGGCTCGTTCATCGCCGGCACCATCGCCACGATCCTGCTCACGCTGATCGCGCCGCTGGTGGTGGAGATCGCGCTGAAGCTCGGGCCCGCGGAGTACTTCGCATTGATGGTCTTCGCCTTCACCACCGTGGCCGCGGTGCTCGGCGCCTCCACCGTGCGCGGCCTGACCAGCCTGTTCCTCGGCCTGCTGCTCGGGCTTGCCGGCATCGACAGCCAGACCGGGCAGGCGCGTTTCGCCTTCGGCGTGCCGGAACTGCTCGACGGCATCGACGTGGTGGTGCTGGCGGTGGGCCTCTTTGCCGTGGGCGAGGCGCTGTACATGGTGTCCTACCAGAGCAAGCTCGGCGAGAAGATGGAGAAGCTCACCGGCTCGCTGTGGATGTCGAAGGACGACTGGAAGCGGTCCTGGAAGCCGTGGCTGCGCGGCACGGCGCTCGGCTTTCCCTTCGGCTCGATCCCGGCCGGCGGGGCGGAGATCCCGACCTTCCTCTCCTACGCCACCGAGAAGAAGCTCACGCCCCATCCGGAGCAGTTCGGCCAGGGCGCGATCGAGGGCGTGGCCGGCCCCGAGGCCGCCAACAACGCCTCGGCCACCGGCACGCTGGTGCCGCTCCTGACGCTGGGCATCCCGACCTCGGCCACCGCGGCGATCCTGCTCGGCGCGTTCCAGAACTACGGCATCCAGCCCGGGCCGCTGCTGTTCCAGTCGCAGCCCGAGCTCGTCTGGGGCCTGATCGCCAGCATGTACGTCGGCAACGTCATGCTGCTGGTGCTGAACCTGCCGCTGATCGGCATCTGGGTGCGGGTGCTCACCATCCCCAGGCCGATGCTCTATGCGGGCATCCTCGTCTTTGCCACGCTGGGCGCCTACAGCCTGCACCAGAGCTGGGTCGACCTGCTGACGCTGTATGTCTTCGGGCTGCTGGGCTTCGCGATGCGACGCTGGGACATCCCGGTGGGTCCGGCGGTGATCGGCCTCATCCTCGGCCCGCTCGCCGAGACGCAGTTCCGGCGCGCGCTGTCGATCAGCCAGGGCGATGCCACGGTCTTCATCACGCACCCGATCTCGGCCGCGGTGTTCGCGCTCACCGCGGTGGTGATCGTCGCGCCGTGGGTGGTCCGGCGCCTGCGCCGGCACTAGATCGCCTGTGTCGGCGTTAAAATCCACGTTTCCGAATCCAGTTCCCGCACAAGGAGTCGAGTGATGGACAAGGCCCTGCTTTCGAAGACGGCCGCCGCGATGGTCGCGCGCGGCCGCGGCATTCTCGCCGCGGACGAATCCGCCGGCACCTGCGAGAAGCGCTTCCAGACGATCAACACCCCCTGCACCGAGGAGAACCGCCGCGCCTACCGCGGGCTGCTGTTCACCACGCCCGGCGCGGAGAAGTACCTCTCCGGCGTGATCCTGTTCGACGAGACGATTCGCCAGAAGACGGACGCCGGCGTGCTGTTCCCGGACTATCTTGCGAAGAAGGGCATCCTGCCCGGCATCAAGGTCGACGCCGGCGCCAAGGACCTCGCGCTCTCGCCCGGCGAGAAGGTGACCGAGGGGCTCGACGGCCTGCGCGAGCGGCTGGCGAAGTATTTCGCGCTCGGCGCGCGCTTCGCCAAGTGGCGCGCGGTGATCACCATCGGCGCGGGCCTGCCAAGCCACGCCTGCCTGTACGCGAACGCGCATGCGCTCGCGCGCTACGCCGCGCTCTGCCAGGAAGCCTCCATCGTGCCGATCATCGAGCCCGAGGTGCTGCTCGACGGCGATCACACCATCGAGCGCTGCGAGGAAGTCAGCGAAGCGACGCTGCGCGCCACCTACGCCGCGCTCGCCGCGCACAAC
>DATCYZ010000059.1:0-25001 GCA_036526195.1 Burkholderiales bacterium | reverse complement strand
CTTCCGACGGAAGACGGTCGAAACCCTGCCTTCGATCACCGATAACGCCGGATCGACCGCCAGGTTTCGCCCTCTTTGGCACGGACGAAAAAGCCGTCCGTGCCAAAGAGGGCGATCTGGGAAAGGCAAAAAGCGGATCCGTTCGACCGCATTCACTTGATCGACCGCAAGGTTTCGCCGCTCTTTCCCCGGACGATACGGCCGTCCGGGGAAAGAACAGCGATCTGGAAAGGCAAACCCTTTGGGCCTGGTGGTTGTTGCGATCGTCGCGTGACGCCATCCCCCCTAACGGGCACAATCAGGCGCTACGCGCCGCGAGGAGACTGATCGTGAAAAGCACGCTTGAAGCTGGAACCACTCACACCGAAACCATCGCCGTCGACACCGAGCGCACGATCGCCTTCATGGGCGACGCGCTGCGCGTGTACGCAACGCCGTGGATGGTGCGCGACGTGGAGCACACCTGCCGCAACCTGCTCTTGAAGCACCACGACGCGGGCGAGGACTCGGTCGGCGCGCGGGTGGAAATCGACCACCTCGGGCCGACGCTGCTCGGGCAGAAGGTGACGGTGACCGCGAAGGTGGCGGAGGTGGCGCTGCCGCGCGTGGTGTTCGAGGTGGATGTGAAGGACGAGATCGACACGGTGGGCCGCTCGAAGCACGTTCGCTTCGTGGTGGACACGACGAAGCAGGGCGAGCGCCTGCAGAAGAAGGCCGCGAAGGTGAAGGCGGCCGCCGGCGGCTGAGCGCGCGGCGGCAGGGAGGCTGACCATGGCGTCGAAGAAGGTCCCGATGTTCTGCTACCAGTGCGTGGCCGGCCCAGACCTGATGAAGGTCGAGGTCGAGAACGGGGTCGCCACGCGCATCGAGTCGAACTTCGATATCCGCGGCGAGCACCCGGGCGGCGGGCGGGTCTGCGTCAAGGCCTATGGCCTGGTGCAGAAGACCTACAACCCGAACCGCATCAAGCAGCCGATGAAGCGCACCAACCCGAAGAAGGGGAAGCACGAGGACCCCGGCTTCGTGCCGATTTCCTGGGACGAGGCGCTCGACATCGTCGGGGCGAAGTTGCGCGAGGTGCGCGCCAAGGGCCTGAAGAACGACCAGGGCTTCCCGCGCGTGGCGAGCACCACGGGCGGCGGCGGCACGCCGGTGCAGTACATGGGTACCTTCCCGGCCTTCATGTCGGCCTGGGGCCCGATCGACCAGGGCTACGGCGCCGGCCAGGGCGTGAAGTGCTACCACTCCGAGCACCTGTACGGCGAACTCTGGCACCGCGCCTTCATCGTCTCGCCTGACACGCCGTACGTGAACTACATCATCAACTGCGGCAACAACGTCGAGGCCTCGGGCGGCGTGGTCGGCATCTGGCGCGAGGCCGATGCCCGCGTGCGCGGCGCGAAGCGGGTGCAGGTCGAGCCGCATTTGTCGATCACCGGCGCGGTGTCGGCCGAGTGGGTGCCGATCCGGCCGAAGACCGACGCCGCCTTTCTCTACGGCCTCATCCACCGCATCCTGCACGAGCGCGGCTGGAAGGCAGTCTGCGACCTGCCGCACCTGAAGCATGTCACCACCTCGCCTTACCTTGTCGGGCCGAACGGCTGGTACCTGCGCGACCTGGCCTCCGGCAAGCCGCTGGTCCACGACTTGGCGGATGGGCGCGACAAGGCGCACGACGACCCGACGCTGAAGGACCCGGCGCTCGATGGCGAATATACGGTGCGCGGCGTCGAGCACGGCCCGGACGAGGAACGCATCGTCCACGAGGCGGCGCCCGCGAAGCCGGCCTTCGCGAAGCTCCTTGCGCACATGCAGGCCTACTCGGCCGACTGGGCCGCGGCCGAATGCGGGGTGCCCGCGGAGACGATCCGGCGCGTGGCCGACGAGTTCGTGGCGCACGCCTGCGTCGGCCAGACCATCGAGATCGAGGGGCAGACCCTGCCCTTCCGGCCGGTGGCGATCACGCTCGGCAAGTCGGTCAACAACGGCTGGGGCGGCTACCACTGCTGCTGGGCGCGCACCCTGCTCGCCACGCTGATGGGCGCGCTCGAAGTGCCCGGCGGAACGCTCGGCACCACGGTGAAACTGGTGCGCCCCGCGGCCTCGCGCGTCGGCTCGGTGACGCCGGGCCCGGACGGCATGATGAACTTCCAGTTCAACGCCACCTCGCGCGAAGGCTGGATGCGCAACCCGCACATCCGCAATGCCTACAAGACGCTCGTCCCGCTGGTCTCCGACTCGCCGTGGTCCGCCGCGCTCGGGCCGGCGCACCTGCCGTGGATCTTCCAGCACAAGCAGCCCGAGAACTGGCCGCGCACCGACCCGCCCGACATCTGGTTCTGCTACCGCACCAACCCGGCGATCTCCTCGTGGAACGCGCCGCAGGTGGCCGAGCGGCTCGCGGAGTTCCCGTTCATCGTCGCCTTCGCCTACACCGACGACGAGACCAACCATTTCGCCGACATCCTGCTGCCCGAGGCGAGCGACCTCGAAAGCCTGCAGCTGATCCGCATCGGCAGCACCAAGTTCCAGGAACAGTTCTGGAAGCACGAGGGCTGGGCGATCCGCCAGCCGGTGATCGAGCCGGCGGTGGACGTCATGGACTTCACCGACATCTCCACCGCGCTCGCCGAGCGCGCCGGCATCCTCAAGGAATACATCGCGGCGGTGAACCGCGGCGCGGCGGGCACCGCGCTGCGCGACCGCGCGGGTCGCTTCGACTACGCGCTGGACGAGTCGAAGGCGCCGACGCGCGACGAAGTCTGGGGCGCGTTCGCCAAGGCGGCGAGCCATGACCTCACCGATGGCGAGGAAGTGCGCGACCTCGACTGGTTCAAGGAAAAGGGCTACCTGCTGCGCCCCTTTCCGCAGATCGACTGGTACATCTGGCCGGCGCTGACGCGCCAGAAGCTGCGCTTCGAGATGCCCTACCAGGAGCGCATGACGCGGCACGGCCGCGAACTCGCCAACCGGCTGCACGAGACCGGCATCATGTGGTGGGACAGGCAGCTCGCAGAGTACGAGTTCATGCCGACCTACGAGCGTTTTCCGGACATCTGGTCGGAGTACGCGCGCGAGTACGGGCGCGACCCCGCCGATTACCCGTTCTGGGCGCTCACCGCACGCTCGATGCAGTACAGCTGGGGCGCGAACGTCGGCCTGCCGATGATCCGCGAGGTGGCCGACAACATCGCCGGGCACCGTGGCGTGATCCTGAACCGGACCATGGCGAAGAAGCTCGGCATCGCCGCCGGCGAGCGGGTGGTGATCGAGTCGGTTTCCGGAACGACGGAAGGCGAGGCGGTGCTGCGCGAGGGCATCCGGCCCGACACCGTGCTGATGATCGGCCAGTTCGACCACTGGAAGCAGCCCTACGCGAAGGACCTGAAGTTGCCGAGCCTGAACTCGCTCACCGACCTGTCGGTGAAGCTGACCGACGGCACCGGCAGCGGCTCGGACCTGATGCGGGTGCGCATCCGCAAGGTGGGCGAGGCCGATGGCTGGCGCACGCCGTCGAAGGACGTGGCGGCATGAGCACGCCCGCCGCAGCCGACAACGCGGCCGCCGGCACCACGCCGCGCTGGGGCATGGTGATCGACGTCAACCGCTGCGTCGGCTGCCAGACCTGCACCATCGCCTGCAAGCACGCGAACGACACCCCGCCGGAGGTGCAATGGCGCAAGGTGATCGACGTCGAGCAGGGCACGTTCCCGGACGTGGAGCGCTTCTTCCTCGTCACCGGCTGCCAGCACTGCGCGGAGCCGCCCTGCGTGCCGGTCTGTCCCACCGGCGCGACGCGCCAGCGCGAGGACGGGCTCGTCACCATGGCCTACGACGAGTGCATCGGCTGCGGCTACTGCGCGGTGTCGTGCCCCTACCAGGCGCGCACCATCGTGCACCAGGAACGCGGCTACTTCGGCGCGCTGACGCGGCAGGAGAAGGCGACCGCGCACCCGGATCGGATCGGGGTGGCGCAGAAGTGCACCTTCTGCAAGGAGCGCATCGACGACGGCCTCGCGCGCGGGCTGACGCCCGGCGTCGACCCCGAAGCGACGCCGGCCTGTTCGTCCTCCTGCGTCTCGCAGGCGATCCACTTCGGCGACTTCAGGAACCCGGCGAGCAGCGTGGCGCGCTTGATCGCCACGCAGCCGAGCGTGCAACTGAACGCCGAGGCCGGCACCGATCCGCAGATCCGCTATCTCTACACCACGCCCGCGGTGCCGGCGCGCGAGGCGCCCGATGCCGCCGCGGCGCTCGACAACGACGACCCCGCCGACCCCACGGTCGGCAAATTGCAGACCCTCTGGGATTGGCGCGCGGCGATGAACTGGATCTTCGGCGGCGTCGGTTCGGGCCTCGCCGCGGTGGCCGGGTTCGCCGCCTGGTCCGGGACGATTCCCGCCGCGAGCCTGCCGGCGATCCATGCCTTCGCTGCGGGGCTGATGGCGGTGGGCCTGTTCTGCGTGTTCCTGAAGATCGGCCGGCAACTGCGCTTCTGGCGCGCCGCGCTGCGCCCGCAAACCTCGTGGATGTCGCGCGAGCTGTACGCGGCGCTGGTGTTCTTTCCGGCGGTGCTCGCCTCGCTCGTCGCGCCGGGCCCCCTGCCCTCGACGCTGGCCACGCTCGGCGCGCTGGCCTTCCTCGGCTGCCAGGCGATGATCCTCTGGCGCGCGCGCGGCATTCCGGCCTGGCGCGCGCCGCGGATTCCCATGCTGATCATCGCCTCCGGCCTCGCCGAGGGCTGGGCGGCGCTCGCCCTGCTCGCCGTCGCGGGCGGCGCCGCGCCGCCGCGCGGCATGCTCGCAGATGGCCTCCTGCTGGTGGCGGCCACCGCGTTCCTGTGGCGGCGCTACGTCGGCATCGATCTTGCCGGCGTGCCGGCGCGCGCGCGTCGCGTGCTGCGCGAAGCCACGCCGCCCTTGGTGGTCATCGGCCACCTCGGGCCGATCGGCCTGCTGGGGCTCGCTTTCCTCGTGCCCTCGATCGCCGGCCTGTGCCTGCTGGTGGCGAGCGCCGGCGTGATCGTCGGCGGCGCCCTGTGGAAGTTCCGCGTCATCGTGCATGCGGGCTACTTCCAGGGTTTTCACCTGCCGAAGGTGCCGCAACGCGGCTCGGGCACGCGCGCGGCGCCGGTGCGGCTCGACCCGGCGGCCATCGCGCGCTAGACTCGGGTTGACCAGAATTCTGGTCAACCGATTGGCGGCAGGCGTCCTGCCGCCGGATGCGAGGAGACTGACATGTCGAAGACCCTGCCGATCTCGGAGGTCAAGGCGCGCCTGCCGGAACTGGTCTCCGGCGTCGAGCTGCGCGAAGAAGAGGTGGTGGTCACGCGCAACGGCAAGCCGGCGGCGGTGCTGGTGAATGTCGGGGAGCTTGCGCGGCTGAAGGAGACGGTCGAGGTATTGAGCGATGCCGGGCTGATGCAGCAGATCCGCCAGAGTCGTGCGCATTACGCGAAGGGCGGCAAGGGGCTTTCGCTGGATGAGGTGTTCGGCACAACGCCGAAGCGTGCGCCGCGCCGCTGATGGCCGCGTGGCGGGTCGACATTCCTCCGCACGTGGCCACGGTCATTCGGGCCTTGCCTCCCGAAGTGAAGCGCGGGGTGCGAAATGCGTTGCGTGCCCTGAGCGAGGATCCGCTTGCGGGCGGGCCCCTGCTGCGGGAGCTGGAAGGCTTGCGCAAGTTCCGCGTGCGGCGCTACCGGATCGTCTACGAACGCGTCCCGCGGGCACGCGTGATCCGCGTCATGGCCGTGGGCCATCGCGAGTCGATTTACGAGGACCTCGCGGCGCAGATCGTTGCGCGCCGCGGGCGACCCGCATGAGCTGGGCCGGGACTGTCCGGGGTCCGGCGCGTCATGCTTGATGCGCTGATCATCGGTGCCGGCCACAATGGCCTTGCCTGCGCCGCCTATCTCGCGCGCGCCGGCCTGAAGGTCCGCATCCTCGAGCGCCGCGCGGTGATCGGCGGCGCCGCGGTCACCGAGGAATTCCATCCCGGCTTTCGCAATTCGGTCGCGGCCTACACCGTCAGCCTGCTGAATCCGGTGGTCATCCGCGAACTGCGCCTCGCCGACCACGGCCTGCGCATCGTCGAACGGCCGGTGTCGAACTTCCTGCCGCTCGGCGATGCGGGCTACCTCAAGCTTGGCGGCAGCCAGGCGGCGACGCAGCGCGAGTTCGCGAAGTTCTCGGCGCGCGACGCCGAGCGCCTGCCCGAATACAGCGCGATGCTCGAGCGCGTCACCGACGTGCTGCGCGACCTGGTGCTGGAAACGCCGCCGAACGTCGGCGGCGGGCTTGCCGACTTCGGCCGCGCGCTCGGCGCCGCGCGTCGCGTGCGCGCGCTCGACATGGAGGGGCGTCGCGACCTGCTCGACCTTTTCACCAGGAGCGCCGCCGACGTGCTCGAACGCTGGTTCGAGTCCGCGCCGGTGCGCGCCGCCTTCGGCTTCGATTCCGTGGTCGGCACCTTCGCCAGCCCCTTCCACGCCGGCACCGCGTACGTGCTGCTGCACCACTGCTTCGGCGAGGTGAACGGCAAGAAGGGCGCCTGGGGCCACGCCATCGGCGGCATGGGCGCGGTCAGCGAGGCGATCGCAGCGGAAGCGCGCGCGCACGGGGCGGAGATCGAGACCGGCGCCGCGGTGGCGAAGGTCGAGGTGCGCGGCGGGCGCGCCTGCGGCGTCACGTTCACCGACGGCCGGCACCTCGAGGCGCGCAGCGTCATCGGCAACCTCAATCCGAAGCTGCTCTACCTCGACATGGTCGCGGCGTCTGAATTGCCCGCAGGGTTCGTTGAGCGCATGCGTGGCTGGAAATGCGAATCCGCCAGTTTCCGCATGAACGTTGCGCTTTCCTCCCTGCCGCGCTTCACCTGCCTGCCCGAGCCGGGTCCGCACCATGCAAGCGGCATCGTGCTCGCGCCTTCGCTGGAGTACATGGATGCCGCGTACATGGACGCGAAGCGCGAGGGCATCGCGCGCGCGCCGGTGGTCGAGATGGTGATCTCCAGCACGCTCGATGAAACCCTCGCGCCGAAGGGCGCCCATGTCGCGAGCCTCTTTTGCCAGCACTTCGACCCGAAGGCGGACTGGGCGACGCGCAAGGACGAGGCCGTCGGGCGCATCCTCGACACCGTAGAACGTTTCGCGCCCGGCTTTCGCGACAGCGTCATTGCCCATACCGCGCTGAGCCCGGCGGACCTCGAGCGCGAGTTCGGGCTGGTGGGCGGCGACATCTTCCACGGGCAACTCTCGCTCGACCAGCTCTGGTCGGCGCGGCCGATGCTCGGGCACGCTGACTACCGCGCGCCGCTGAAGGGGCTGTACCTGTGCGGGGCGGGGGCGCATCCGGGCGGCGGAGTCACCGGGGCGCCAGGACGGAACTGCGCGCGGGAAGTGCTGAAGGATTTCGGCAGGAAACTGCGGTGACCTCAGGACGGGTTCGCTTCTAGTCAGATCCCGGGCCCTGCGCAGCAGGGCCCGGGAAAGTCTGCCGTTGATCGACGGAACCCTTCCGTCCGCGCCTGCGGCGCTCCCGGTTCTCCGGTTTCGCTGGCGCGAAACCGGAGATCTAGGAAAAGCAGAAAACCCGTCGCCGATTCTTCTGTCAGCTATCCGCAGCGCTCACAGCCTGACCCGATTCAGCCTGAGCGCATTGGTGACCACCGACACCGAACTCAACGCCATCGCCGCCCCGGCAAAGATCGGCGAAAGCAACAGCCCGAACGCGGGGTAGAGCACCCCCGCGGCCACGGGTATCCCGAGCGCGTTGTAACCGAACGCGAAGGCGAGGTTCTGGCGGATGTTGCGCATCGTCGCGCGTGAAAGCACGGCGGCGCGCGCTATACCGCGCAGGTCGCCCTTTACCAGCGTCACGCCGGCGCTCTCCATGGCCACGTCGGTACCGGTCCCCATGGCGATGCCGACATCGGCCTGCGCGAGCGCCGGCGCGTCATTGATGCCGTCTCCCGCCATGGCGACCTTTCTCCCTTCTGATTGCAGGCGCTTCACGTGTCCGGCCTTGTCCTCGGGCAGCACTTCGGCGAGCGCCTCGTCGATGCCGAGTTGCTTCGCCACGGCCTCCGCCGTGCCGCGAGCGTCGCCGGTGAGCATCACGATGCGAACCCCCGATGCCTTGAGCGCTGCGATCGCCTCGCCGGTACTGTCCTTGATCGGGTCGGCCACCGCCGCAATGCCGCCCGCGGTCTTGTCCACCGCGAAGAACACCACCGTCTTGGCTTCCGCGCGCCATGTCTTCGCACGCGCTTCCAAGGTCTGCGTGTCGACGCCCCGCTGCTTGAGAAAGGCGGCGCTGCCGACGAGTACCGTCTTGCCGTCCACCTCGGCCTTCACGCCGAGACCGTTGACGGCATCGAACGCGCCTGCCGTCCGTGGTGCAAGTCCGCGGGCCTTCGCGCCCTCGGCGATGGCGAGGCCGATGGGGTGTTCGGAAAGCTGCTCCACTGCGGCGACCAGCGCGAGTGCCTCATCCTCGGGGATGCCCTCTGCAACGAAGTCCGTCAGCGCAGGTCGGCCGAGTGTCAGCGTGCCGGTCTTGTCCACCACGACGGTGTCTATGTCGCGCATGCGCTCGATGGCCTCGGCGTTGCGAAACAGGATCCCGGCGCGAGCGCCCTGCCCCATTGCGACCGTCATCGAAATCGGCGTGGCCAGTCCCACCGCGCAGGGACAGGCGATGATCAGCACGGCGACGGCGTTGAGGAAGGCATAGGCGAAGCGCGGCTCCGGACCGAAGAACCACCACACCACCGCCGTCACGACGGCGATGGCAACCACCACCTGGACGAAGTACGCCGCGATGACGTCCGCGAGCTTCTGGATCGGCGCGCGGGTACGCTGCGCCTCGCCCACCATGTGGACGATGCGGGCGAGCAGCGTGTCCGCGCCGACGCGTTCGGCCTTGATCAGCAGCGACCCGTTGCCGTTCACGCTGGCACCCACGACCTTGTCACCCGCGGCCTTCGCCACCGGCACGGGTTCGCCCGTCATCATGGATTCATCGACACGACTGCTGCCCTCGAGCACGGTGCCGTCCACCGGCAGCTTCTCGCCAGGCTTCACGCGCAGCCGGTCGCCCACGGCGACGCTGTCGAGCGGCACCTGCTCCTCGGTCCCGTCTTCGCGCAGGCGCCAGGCCAGATTCGGCGCAAGCTGCAGCAGTTGCTGAATCGCCTGGCTGGTCTGGCCCATTGCGCGCAACTGCAGAACGTCGCCAAGCATCACCAGTGTCACGATCACGGCGGCGGCTTCGAAGTAGGTGCCGACCGCCCCGTCGTGTTCGCGGAATTCCTGCGGGAAGAGTTCGGGGACCAGCACCGCCGCGAGGCTGAACAAGTAGGCCAGCCCGACGCCGAGCCCGATCAGCGTGTACATGTTGAGCTCGCGGTGGACGAGCGAGAACCAGAACTTGCGCAGGATCGGCCAGCCCACCCAGAGGACCACCGGTGAACCGAGGACGAACTCGACCCAGCCGCGCGCCCGGGGCTGCAGGCCGAAGAGGTCCTGTATGCCGACCATCGGCGACATCGCGAGGATGATGAGCGGAATCGACAGCCCGATCCCGATCCACATGCGAAGGCTGAGGTCGCGCAGTTCGGAATCGTCCGCTTCGCCGCTGCCCGTGCCTGCAATCGGCACCAGCGCCATGCCGCATTTCGGGCAGCTGCCCGGGGCGTTTCTCTCGATCTCCGGGTGCATCGGGCAGGTGTAGACGGTGCTCGCCGCCGGTGCATCCGGATTGGCGGACGCTACGGCGCCGGCGCCATGCGCGCCATGCGTGTGCCCATGCGTGTGCGTGTGCATCGGGGGTGCGGTGCCGTTTGCCGGCCGCCCGCCCGCAAAGGCGGCAGGGGTGGCATCGAACTTCTTCTTGCACCCCGTGGAGCAAAAATGCCAGGTGCCGCCCGCGAACACGCTGTGGTGCACTGAGGCGTTCTCATCGACTTCCATCCCGCAAACCGGATCCGTTGCCATTGCAGATTTTCCCCATGCTTGAACCGGCGCCCGGGGCGCCAGCCTGAACCGCCAATCAACCGGTCCAGAATAAAGCCTTCCATGGTAGGAGAGTCAAGTACTTGACCTTCCTATGGTAGGAGACTTTAATCTGCCGCCTGAACATGGACGGCGCCATTCTGCGCCGTCCAGCGAGGCGATCAGCGGAGGGACCGCAATGACCCGTGCAATGACCCCGATGGAGCATGCCGCCGCGCTTGAGCAGGGCCTGGTCGACATCGGCCGTGCTGCAAGCGCGAGCGGCGTGTCGGTGAAGATGGTGCGGCACTATGAATCCATCGGCCTGTTGAAGAACGTGGCGCGCACCGACGCGAACTACCGCGTGTACTCGGAAAAAGACGTGCACGTGCTGCGCTTCATTCGGCGCGCGCGCATGCTCGGCTTCTCGATCGAGGACATCCGCGGCCTGTTGTCGCTGTGGCAGAACCGCTCGCGCCCGAGCGCCTCGGTGAAGCGCATCGCCCACGGGCACCTCGAGGGCCTGGAACACCGCATCGCCGAGATGCAGTCGATGGCGGCGACGCTCAAGCACCTGGTGCACAACTGCCACGGCGACCACCGGCCGGACTGCCCGATCCTCGAGGATCTGGCCGGGGCCTGAAGCGTTGCGGGAACTCGTCGTGTTGACGCCGGTCAAATTCGCGGGCTTAATGGATTCAGCATGTTGCAGAAACTCTCACGCGTCTTCCTGATCGTCCTGCTGCTTGCCGCGCTCCCTGCACAGGGTCTGGCGGCAGTCAGCATGGGGATCTGCCGCGCGTTTCATGACGGCCAGGAATCCGGCATGGCCGCGGCCGCCGGGCATGCGCATGGCGCGCACGAAGCCCATGCCGGCGACCACGGCACGCCCCCGGGCGCGCAACCGGACACCGATGGATCCGTGGATGCGCAAAGCGCGCATTGCGGCGCGTGCACCGCTTGCGGCGCGGCCGCCGGCATCGCACCGTCGATGACGATCGAATCGGTGGCAAGGGCCGCCGATCGCGTTCGACCCGAACTCGACCATTCCCGCGCCGGCATCACGCCGGCGGGCCTCGAAAGGCCGCCCCTCCCGCTTCCCGCCTGACCCCTGGTGCGGCGCGCATTGCGCGCCGCGAATCTGAAACCGGGCGCCCGCACGCGGCGCCCGACGGGCAGAAAGGAAGCACACATGAAGCACTGGTCACTCGCGGCCCTCGCCGCGGCATTGTCCTCGTCCGCGTTCGCGCAGACGACGATGCACAAGCATGAACCTGCCGCCACCTCGGCGGCGAGCGCCGCCGTGCCGAAGTACGAGTCGGCCTTCGAAGGCTATCGCGCGCACACGGACGAGAAGGTCCGGCCCTGGCGCGAGTCGAACGACGAAGCGGCATCGCTCGGCGGCCACGCCGGGCAGTGGCGCGGACAGGTCCCCGAAAACATGCCCCATGGCACGGCGCCGATGTCCCGCGGCGGATCCCCGCACGGCCCCATGCACGGCAAGGGAGGCAAACAATGAGACAGCGAGCCCTTCCCATGCTGCCCGCGCGTCGCACGGTCGCGTCGCTCGCGGCACTCGCGCTCCTCGCAGGCTGCGCCTCGTTCAGCAAGGATGGCGGCTTCGACGCGGTCGGCGAGGCGGTCAAGGCGCGCACTGGCGAGACCCCCGTCTGGGTGCGCAGCGACGCCGAGGCGCAGAGCGTCGATGCCGAGGTGAAGAAGCGCCTCGCCGGGCCGCTCGGTCCCGAGGACGCGGTGCGCATCGCGCTGCTCAACAACCGGGGGCTGCAGGCGGCCTATGCAAGCCTCGGCATCGCCGAATCCGAGCTGGTGCAGGCGGGCCGCTGGACCAACCCGGTCTTCAGCCTGGGCCGCCTGACGCGCGGCGACGAACTCGAGATCGAGCGCGCCTTCATCTTCAACCTGATGTCGCTCTTCACCATGCCGCGCCGCGTCGAGATCGCCCAGGGGCGCTTCGAGCAAACCAGGCTGGCGGCGGCGGGCGAGGCGTTGACGGTCGCGCACGAGGCGCGCAGGGCCTGGTTCGAGGCGGTGGCCGCGCGCGAGGCGGCCGGCTATTTCGAGCAGGTGATGAACGCCGCGGAAGCGGGCGCGGAACTCGCGCGCCGCATGGCCGCCGTGGGCAACTTCTCGAAGCTGCAGCGCATGCGCGAGCAGGCCTTCTACGCCGACGCAGTGGCGCAGCTCGCCCGCGCCCGCCAGGCCGCGCTCGCCGCACGCGAGAAGCTGGCGCGGGTGCTGGGCGTGCTCGAGGGCGCGTCGATGCTGAAGCTGCCGGAGCGGCTGCCCGAGCTGCCGAAGACGCCGCGCGAGGCCACGCCGCTTGAGGCGGCGGCGCTGCGCGAGCGGCTCGACGTGCAGTCCGCGAAGCGCGATGCCGAGGCGCTCGCCGCCTCGCTCGGACTTACAGAGGCCACGCGCTTCGTCAACGTGCTGGAGTTGAAGACGGTCTACAACACCGAGTCGCCCAAGCCGCCGCAGAAGGGCTTCGAGGTGGAGCTGAGCCTGCCGATCTTCGACACCGGGGATGCCCGCCTCGCGGGCGCGCAGCACCGCTACATGCAGGCGGTGCACCGCACGGCGCAGCTGGCGGTGAACGCCCGCTCGGAGGTGCGCGAGGCCTGGAGCGCCTACCGCACCGCGTACGACCTCGCGCGACACTACCGCGACGAGATCGTGCCGCTGAGGAAGCGCATCTCGGAGGAGAACCTGCTGCGCTACAACGGCATGCTGATCGGCGTGTTCGAGCTGCTCGCCGACGCGCGCCAGACCATCGGCAGCGTGGCGACCGCGATCAACGCGCAGCGCGATTTCTGGATCGCAGAGGGTGCGCTGCAGCTTGCCGTCACCGGCCGCTCGCCGGGCGCGATGGCCATGGGGCCCGCAGAGGCCGCACCCGCCGGCGGCGCCGGCGCGGGACACTGAACGGAGGCGAACGATGACTTCACGCAGGAATTTTCTGGGCGCCTCGGCCGCGGGCTTTTTCGGCGCGGCGCTGGTGTCGAAGGCCGGGGCCGCGTCGCTGCCCGAGGCCGCAATGATGGACAAGCCCGATACCGCGGCGCCGCTCGCGCCGCCCAACGGACGGCCCTACAACCCGGTGGTGACGCTCAACGGCTGGACGCTGCCCTGGCGCATGAAGGACGGCTGGAAGGAGTTCCACCTGGTTGCCGAGCCGGTGCGCCGCCAGATGGCGCCGGGCATGACCGCGCACCTGTGGGGCTACAACGGCCAATCGCCGGGACCGACGATCGAGTGCGTCGAGGGCGACAAGGTACGCATCTTTGTCACCAACAAGCTGCCCGAGCACACCACCATCCACTGGCACGGCATCCTGCTGCCCGCCGGCATGGACGGCGTGGGCGGCCTGTCGCAGCCGCAGATCCCGGTGGGCAAGACCTTCGTCTACGAGTTCGAGATGAAGAAGTCCGGCACCTTCATGTACCACCCGCACGCCGACGAAATGGTGCAGATGGCGATGGGCATGATGGGCTTTCTCGTGGTGCACCCGAAGAACCCGAAGCTGCACCGCGTGGACCGGGATTTCGTCTTCCTGCTGAATGCCTTCGACATCGAGCCCGGCTCGTACACGCCGAAGATCATGACCATGCTGGACTTCAATCTGTGGTGCTGGAACTCGCGCGTCTTCCCCGGTATCGACCCCTTCGTGGTGAGGAAGGATGACCGGGTGCGCATCCGCTTCGGCAACCTGACCATGACCAACCACCCCGTCCACATGCACGGCTACGACTTCGAGGTGACCTGCACCGACGGCGGCTGGGTGCCGAAGTCGGCGCGCTGGCCGGAGGTGACGGTGGACGTGGCCGTGGGGCAGATGCGCGCTTTCGAGTTCGTGGCGAGCGAACCCGGCGACTGGGCGATCCACTGCCACAAGTCGCACCACACCATGAACGCCATGGGCCACAACGTGCCGACCATGATCGGCGTCGACCACCGCGGCGTGGTGCGCAAGATCGCGGGCCTCGTGCCCGACTACATGGTGATGGGCGAGCGAGGCATGGCCGACATGGGCGAGATGGAAATGCCGCTGCCGGACAACACCGTGCCGATGATGACTGGGCAGGGGCCGTTCGGCCCGATCGAGATGGGCGGCATGTTCACCGTGCTCAAGGTGCGCGAGGGCCTCGCGCGGAACGACTACAAGGATCCGGGCTGGTACAAGCACCCGCCGGGCACCGTGTCGTTCGAGCACACCGGCGAGCTCCCGGGCGCGCCGCGCAAGGCGGCGGCGAAGGAAGAGGGCGCCGTCGTGCGGGCGCGAAAACCCATGGGCCACAAGCACCACTGAAAGGAGCGGGACGATGAAAACCTGTCTGTGCAAACTGGGGCTGGCCGCTGCGCTGGCGTGTGCGGGGACGCTGGTCCACGCGCACGGCGACGCGAAGCACAAGCCGGCCGCCATCGACTACTCGAAGGCCGAGGAGACCGGCTTCGGTCGCGCCGCAGATCCGAAGACCGCAAAGCGCAAGGTCCTGATCGACATGAGCGACCAGATGCGCTTCACGCCCGCGGAGGTCAGGGTGAAACGCGGCGAGGCCGTGCGCTTCGTGGTGGCCAACAAGGGCGCGGTGCTGCACGAGATGGTGATCGGCACCCTGGAGGATCTGAAGAAGCACGCGGAACTGATGAAGAAGTTCCCCGGCATGGAGCATGATGAACCGAACCAGGCCCACGTGAACCCCGGCAAGACCGGGGAGATCGGCTGGCGCTTCACGAAGGCCGGCACCTACTGGTTCGGCTGCCTGATTCCCGGTCATTTCGAGGCAGGCATGATCGGCAAGGTGATCGTTGACTGAAGTTTTCTGAAATCTGGAAAAGGAGATTCAAATGAAACGACTCATGTTCGCGGTACTGATGGTGGCCGGGGTTGCCAGTGGGGTGGTACTTGCCGATGACAAGCATCACAAGGGCGGTGCCATGAAGGATGCCGCGATGAAGGACGCCGCAATGACGGACGCGGAGGTGCGCAAGGTCGACAAGGAGACGCAGAAGATCACGCTCAAGCACGGCGAGATCAAGAACCTCGACATGCCGCCCATGACCATGGTGTTCCGTGTCAAGGATCCGGCGATGCTGGAGACCGTGAAGGCCGGGGACAAGGTGAAGGTGTCCATCGACAAGGTCGGCGGGCAGTTCACCGTGATGCAGATGGAAGCGGCGAAGTGAGCAGCAGACGCCGCAGGCGCGCCTGTAGTAACTTAATCGTTACTAATGGGCGCGATGCGGCGCCGGACCGCGATCCGGCGTAGACTCGCGGCCGTGCGCACGTTCCTCACCCGGCTTGCCCGCCGCTGGATCGCCCTGATCCTGCTGGCGGCGTTCGCCTTCGGCCAGGCGAACATTGCCATGGCCACCTGCGACATGGACCGCAGCGAACTGGGTTCGGTCGTGGGCGCGTCTGCGGACGCCTTGCCGTGCGAAGGCTGCGGCACGGTGGTCGAGCCGGGCGGGCAGTTCAACAACCTCTGCGTCGCGCATTGCACCGCCGACCTCACCAACGCCGGGCAGGCGCCGGTCATCGTTCGCGCGCCGGCGCTGGCACCGGTCTTCCTCCTCCCGCAGGTTTCCCCGCCGCCGCGGCTGCACGCGGCCCTCGAAGCGCCGCCGCCGGGCACCCGGCCCGCGCGCGTCCTGCAACACGCCTACCTGATCTGATCCTCCCGCCGCCCCCCGGCGGCACGCATCGTTTCGTCGTGGTCCCGTGACTGATGCGTCACGGGGTCTTCAACGTTGCACGGAGATCGTCATGGTCCTGTTTCGCACCCTGGCCTGCGCAGCCCTGCTCGCGGGCGCCCCTTGCGCCCTGGCGCAAACCCTGTCGCTCGAGGACGTGCTGCGCGCGAGCGAGGAAGAATCGCCGCGACTCGCGGCGCGCCGTCATGCGGTCTCGGCCGCGGGCGAGATGGTCGGACGCGCCGGCGAACTGCCCGACGCGAAACTGCGCTTCGGCCTGGAGAACCTGCCGGTCAACCGGGCGAACCGCTTTCGCTTCGACCAGGACTTCATGACCATGCGCGCGATCGGCGTGATGCAGGAATTCCCGAACGCGGCCAAGCGCGAGGCGCGCAACCTGCGCGCCGAGCGCGCGCGCGACCTGGAGACCTCGGGCCTCGCGGCCGAACGCGTCGCGGTGCGCCGCGAAACGGCGCTCGCCTGGCTCGAGGTGCACTATGCAGAGCGCGCGCTGGAAGTCCTCGAGCACCTCGCCGGCAGCTTCAAGCTGCAGATCGAAGCGGTCGCCTCGGGGGTGGCCGCCGGCCGGCAGAACGCCGCCGACAGCTTCGCCCTGCGCCAGGCCGAGGAGCGCGCCTTCGACCGCGTGCTCGAGCAGCGCCGCCAGGTGGCACGCGCAAGGATCGCGCTCGCCACCTGGATCGGCGCGGCGGCGCAACGGCCGCTCGGTGCCGCGCCGGACACGGCAAGGCTCCCGGCGCCGCGCGAAGACCTGCTTGCGCGCCTTGCCGCCGAACCGATGCTGCGCGTGTTCGGCGAGCGCGAGGACCTGGCGCGCGCCGAGGTCGCGCTTGCGCGCACCACGAAAGAATCCGACTGGAGCCTGGAAGTCGGCTACGCCCAGCGCAGCCCGTCATTCAGCAACATGCTCACGGTGATGGTGACGCTGGACCTGCCCTGGCAGTCCGAGCGCCGGCAGGATCGCGACGTCGCCGCCCAGCTCGCGCTCGCCGAGCGCGCGCGCGCCGAGCGCGAGGACGCGCGCCGCACGCGCGAAGCGGAGGTGCGCGGCTGGCTCGCCGACTTCGACGCCGCCGCGGCGCGCCTCGCGCGCGTCGAATCGCTGCAGCAACCGCTCGCGCGCGAGCGCGCCGAGGCCGCGCTCGCCGCTTACCGCGGCGGTCGTGGCGAGCTTGCCCCGGTGCTCGAGGCGGCGCGCAACCAGACCGAAACCGAACTGGCCCTCGTCGGTGCGCAGACTGCGCGCGCCCGCGCCTGGGCCCGGCTCGCCCATCTCTACGACTGAGGCCTGACATGAGAATTCGAACCCTGGGGCTCGCCCTGCTGGCGGGCGCCGCACTTGCCGCGGCGGTCTACGGCGGCATGCGTTACGCGCGGCATGGCATGGTGGACGGCGCGCCGGCCCTGGCGGGCGCGCCGGCGAGCGGCGCCGGCGGCGAACGCAAGGTGCTCTACTGGCACGACCCGATGGTCCCGCAGCAGAAGTTCGACAAGCCGGGCAAGTCGCCTTTCATGGACATGCAACTGGTGCCGGTGTACGCCGACACCGGCGGCGAGGCGGGCCCCGGCGTGTCGGTGAACGCGACGGTGTCGCAGAACCTCGGCCTGCGCTTTGCCGAGGCGGTGCGCGGGCGGCTCGAGGGCCGGCTGGAAGCGGTCGGCGCGGTGGCGTGGAACGAGCGCAGCGTGGTGCTGGTGCAGACGCGCGCCGGCGGCTTCGTCGAGAAGCTGCATGCGCGCGCGCCGCTCGATGCGGTGGTGAAGGGCCAGCCGCTGGTGGAGATCCTGATCCCGCAATGGGGCGCGGCGCAGGAAGAGTTCCTGCTGCTGCACGGCCGCGCGGACGCGCAGGCGCTCGCCGCCGCGGCGCGGCAGCGCCTGGTGCTGCTCGGCATGAGCGAGGCGGCGATCGACGAGGTGGCGCGCACGGGCACGCTGCGCACCCACTTCACGCTGCACGCGCCGATCTCGGGCGTGATCGCCGAACTCGGCGTGCGCGAGGGCATGACGGTGTCCGCCGGCATGACGCTGTTCCGCATCGTCGACCTCGCCACGGTCTGGGTGAATGCCGAGGTTCCGGAGGTCCGCGCGGGCGCGCTGCGCCCGAAGGCCAGGGTGCAGGCGCGCGTCCCGGCCTGGCCCGACGTGGTGTTCGAAGGCAGCGTCGAGGCGATCCTGCCGGAAGTGGAGGCGACCACGCGCACGGTGCGCGCGCGCATCGCGCTCGCCAACCCGGGCGCGCGGCTGAAGCCCGGCATGTACGCCAACCTCGTGATCGCGGGGGAGGCCGGGGCGGACGTGCTGCTGGTGCCCTCGGAGGCGGTGATCCGCACCGGCGAGCGCAACGTGGTGATTGCCGCCGAGGGCAAGCGCTTCGTGGTGCGCCCGGTGCGCGTGGGCGAGGAGCGCGGCGGACAGAGCGTCATCCTCGAGGGGCTGGCCGCCGGCACCCGCGTCGTGGCCTCGGGCCAGTTCCTCATTGATTCCGAAGCGAACCTGAAGGGCGCGGTGGGGCGGCTCGAGGAGGCTGCACCCGCCCCCGCGCCGGCCGCCGGCGCCACGCACCCGGGCAGCGGTCGCATCGTCGCCCTGGACGCGAAGAAAGGCCACGTCGAGCTGTCGCACGGCCCGATGCCGACCATCAACTGGCCGGCGATGCAGATGGGCTTCAGCGTCGCCTCGCCGGAAGCGTTGAAGGGCCTTGCGCCGGGCGAGATGGTCGAGTTCGAGATGCGCGGCGAGCCGGATGCGGAGGGCAACTACGTGATCGAGCGCCTGAAGCGCAAGGCCGCGAAATGATCGCCGCGCTGATCCGCTGGTCGATGGCCAACCGCTTCCTGGTGCTGGTGACGACACTGCTCACCATCGCCTGGGGCGTGTGGGCGGTGTCGAAGACGCCGCTCGACGCGCTGCCCGACCTGTCGGACGTGCAGGTGATCCTGCGCACCAGCTACCCCGGACAGGCGCCGCGCATCGTCGAGGACCAGGTCACCTATCCGCTCACCACCACCATGCTTTCGGTGCCGGGGGCGAAGACGGTGCGCGGTTACTCGTTCTTCGGCGATTCCTTCGTCTACATCCTGTTCGAGGACGGCGTCGACCCGTACTGGGCGCGCTCGCGGGTGCTCGAGTACCTGAACCAGGTGCAGGCGAAGCTGCCGGCGCAGGCGCGTCCCGCCCTCGGGCCGGACGCCACCGGCGTCGGCTGGATCTACCAGTACGCGCTGGTGGACCGCAGCGGACGCTACGACCTGGGCGAGCTGCGCGCGATCCAGGACTGGTTCCTCAAGTTCGAGCTGAAGGCGGTGCCGAACGTGGCGGAGGTGGCCTCGGTCGGCGGCATGGTGCGCCAGTACCAGATCCAGCTCGACCCGGAGCGATTGCGCGCCTTCGGCATCCCGCATACCCGCGTGATCGCGGCGGTGCAGGCGGCGAACCGCGAGACCGGCGGCTCGGTGGTGGAACTGGCCGAGGCCGAGTACATGGTGCGCGCCGGCGGCTACCTGAAGACGCTGGAGGACTTCCGTGCGATCCCGCTCGCCACCCGCGCCAACGGCGTGGCGGTGACGCTGGCCGACGTGGCCCGCGTTCAGATCGGGCCGGAGATGCGCCGCGGCATCGCCGAACTCGACGGCGAGGGCGAAGTCGCCGGCGGCGTGATCATCATGCGCTCGGGCAAGAACGCGCTCGAGACCATCGCCGCGGTGAAGGCGAAGCTGAAGGACCTCGCAGGCAGCCTGCCGCCGGGCGTGGAGATCGTCGAGACCTACGACCGTTCCGGCCTGATCGAGCGCGCGGTGAAGCACCTCGGCGAGAAGCTGGCCGAGGAGTTCCTCGTCGTCGCGCTGGTGTGCTTCATCTTCCTGTTTCACCTGCGCTCGGCATTCGTCGCCATCGTCACCCTGCCGATCGGCATCCTCGCGGCCTTCATCGTGATGGTCTACCAGGGCGTGAACGCCAACATCCTGTCGCTCGGGGGGCTTGCGATCGCCATTGGTGCGATGGTCGACGCTGCCGTGGTGATGATCGAGAACGCGCACAAGAAGCTCGAAGCCTGGCAGGAAGAACATCCCGGCAGGACGATCGGCGAGCCGGAGCGCTGGCGCGTGGTGGGCGATGCCGCGGTCGAAGTCGGTCCGGCGCTGTTCTTTTCGCTCCTCGTGATCACGCTGTCCTTCGTGCCGGTGTTCGCGCTGCAGGCGCAGGAGGGACGGCTGTTCTCGCCGCTCGCCTACACCAAGACCTATGCCATGGCGGCCTCGGCGATCCTCGCCGTCACCCTGGTGCCGGTGCTGATGGGCTACCTGATCCGCGGCCGCATCCCCAGCGAGACGAAAAATCCGCTGAACCGGGCGCTGATCGCGCTCTACCGCCCGCTGCTCGCATGGGTGCTGCGCTGGCCGAAGTCGACGCTGGTGCTGGCGGTGGTGGTGCTCGCCGCCACCGCCTACCCGGTCTCGCGGCTCGGCGGCGAGTTCATGCCGCCGCTCTACGAGGGGGACCTGCTGTACATGCCCTCGGCGCTGCCCGGGCTGTCGCCGGGCAAGGCGGCGCAGATTCTGCAGCAGACCGACCGCCTCATCGCCACCGTGCCGGAGGTGCTGCGCGTGTTCGGCAAGATCGGCCGCGCCGAGAGCGCCACCGACCCGGCGCCGATGGAGATGGTCGAGACCACGGTGCAACTCAAGCCGCGCTCGGAGTGGCGGCCCGGCATGACGCCGGAGAAGCTGGTCGAGGAACTCGACCGGCTGCTGCAGATTCCGGGGCTCGCCAACATCTGGATCCCGCCGATCCGCAACCGCATCGACATGCTGGCCACCGGCATCAAGAGTCCGCTCGGCATCAAGGTCTCGGGCAATGACCTGGCCGAGATCGAGCGCGTGGCCGGCGAGATCGAACGCGTGGTGAAGACGGTCGACGGCGTGTCCTCGGCGCTCGCCGAACGCGTCACCGGCGGGCGCTACATCGACGTCACGGTCGACCGGCAGACCGCCGCGCGCTACGGCATGAATGTCGCCGACGTGCAGTCGGTGGTGGCGAGCGCAATCGGCGGCGAGACCATCGGCGAGACGGTGGAGGGACGGCGGCGCTTCCCGATCAACGTGCGCTACCCGCGCGAATTGCGCGATTCCATCGGCGCGCTCGAAGCGCTGCCCTTCGTCGCCGAGTCCGGCGCGCAGCTGACGCTCGGCGCGGTATCGAAGATCGCGATCACCGACGGGCCGCCGATGCTGCGCTCGGAGAACGCGCGGCTCTCGGGCTGGATCTATGTCGACATCCGCGGGCGCGACCTGAGTTCCGTGGTCGGCGACGCGCAGCGCGCGGTGGCGAAGGCGGTGAAGCTGCCGCCGGGGGTGTCGATCGCCTGGTCCGGGCAGTTCGAGTACCTCGAGCGCGCGCAGAAGCGCCTCGCGGTGGTGGTGCCCTTCACCCTGCTCATCATCTTCATGCTGCTGTACCTCGCGTTTCGCAGCGCCGGCGAAGCCCTGCTGCTGATGGCGACGCTGCCCTTCGCGCTGGTCGGCGGTTTCTGGCTGATCTGGGCGCTGGGGCACAACCTGTCGGTGGCCGGCGCCATCGGTTTCATTGCGCTGGCGGGCCTCGCCGCGGAATTCGGCGTCGTCATGCTGGTCTACCTCAGGCAGGCGATCGAAAGGTGCGGCCCGGACCTGAGCCCGGCGCAGCTGCTCGAGGCGCTCGACGAGGGCGCGGTGCAGCGCGTGCGCCCCAAGGCGATGACGGTGGCGGTGATCCTCGGCGGCCTCGCGCCGCTCCTGCTGAGCGAGGGCACCGGCTCGGAGGTGATGCAGCGCATTGCCGCGCCGATGATCGGCGGCATGATCACCGCACCGCTCCTGTCGATGTTCGTGATTCCGGCGGCGTACTACCTGATGCGGCGGCGCGTGCCGCTCAGCGCGCCCGAAAAGGCGTGAAGCGCGCCTGTTCCGCGGGCTTGCCCGCCAGCGTGACGGACACCACCGCCTTCAGATCGGGATCGGCGACATAGCGTCCCGCGCCCTTCAGGCGGTTCGCACCGTCGGGGGCCAGCGCCACGCGCACCGCGCCGCCCTTGCCGAGCAGGGTGACGGTGCCGGTGGCGCCGGCGCTCGCGACCGCGGCGCCCGCGTGGTCCGAGAGGTACACCATGACCGGGTGGTCCTTCGCCTCGCGCGCTTCGCGCGCGAGTACCAGTTCGAAGTGATAGATCCCGGCGGCGCGCAGCTGGCCGCCATTCGGGGCCTTCACCTTGTCCAGGCTCGCATCGTCGTGCGCTTGCACGGCGGCGGGCAGCGCAAGCAGCATGGAAACCAGCAGCATCGTCAGTCGGGTCATCGGGTTCTCCTTTCAGAAACTTTCGGCTTGCCGCGACGCCACGAGGCGCGCGGTGGGCTTCTCGCCCCAGAGCAGGTACATGACCGGGGTGAGGACGGTGTCGAGCAGGGTGGAGCTGATCAAGCCACCAAAGATCACCACCGCCACCGGGTGCAGGATCTCCTTGCCCGGGGCCTCCGCCGAGACCAGCAGCGGTACCAGCGCGAACGCCGCCACCAGCGCGGTCATCAGCACCGGCGTGAGGCGCTCGAGCGAACCGCGCACGATCATCGCGCGGCCGAAGGATTCACCTTCGAAGGCGCACAGGTTTACGTAATGGCTCACCTTGAGGATGCCGTTGCGCGTCGAGATGCCGGCCAGCGTGATGAAGCCCACCAGCGCGGCGACCGACAGCGGCTGCCCCGAGAGCCAGAGCGCGATCACGCTGCCGACCAGGGCGAGCGGCACATTCGCCATGATCATCAGGGCGAGGACGGTGGAGCGATAGCGCGAGTACAGGACGAGGAAGATGAGCGCCGCAGAGACCAGCGCAAGCCAGGCGATCAGCCGCGTGGCCTGTTCCTGCGCCTGGAACTGGCCTTCCAGGGCGGTGGAGTAGCCCTCGGGCAGCGCCTGCGCGGCGAGTTCCGCGCGGATGGATTCGACCACGCCGGAGAGGCTCGCGCCCTCGGCGTTCGCCGAGATCACGATGCGGCGCCGGCTGTTGTCGCGGCCGATCTGGTTCGGCCCTTCGCCCTCCTCGATCGAGGCGAGCTGCGAAAGCGGAACCCGGCCAAGCGGCGTTTCCACCAGCAGCGTTTCGAGCCCGGTGATGCCGCGCTGTGCGTCCGGCACGCGCACCACGACGTCGAAGCGGCGGGCACCTTCAATCACCTGCGCAATGCGCTCGCCGTTTACCAGCGTCTCCAGCGCCTTGAGGACTGCCCCGGGCGCCACGCCGTGGCGAGCCACCGCCGCATGGTCGACGCGCACCTTGAGCTGCGGGATCAGCACCTGCTTCTCGATCTGCAGATCGGCGATTCCCGGGATGCGCGCGAGGCGCCCCCGGAGGCCGTCGGCCAGCGTGCGCAGGGTGTCGAGATCGTCGCCGTAGACCTTGAGCGCGATCTGCGCGCGCACCCCGGACAGCAGGTGGTCGAGGCGGTGCGAGATCGGCTGCCCGATGTTGACGACCACCGGCAGCACCGCCAGGCGCGCGCGCAGATCGTCGGCCACCGCGTCCCGGCTGCGGGACGAGGGCTTCACATCGACGTCGATCTCGGTGTAGTGCACGCCCTCGGCATGCTCATCGAGCTCGGCGCGCCCGGTGCGCCGCCCGACCTTCAGCACTTCGGGCACCGCCATGATCAGCCGCTCGGCTTCGGCGCCGATGCGGTTCGACTCGGCGAGCGCGGTGCCGGGGTTGAGCAGCAGATTGACCGTGAACGTGCCCTCGTTGAACGGCGGCAGGAACGCGCGCGGGAACGCCGGTACCGTCGCCGCCGCGGCGAGCACGGCGATGGCGGCAATCGCTACCAGCACGCGCGGTCGGTCGAAGGACCATGCGAGCAGGCGCGCGTCCCAGCGCTTGAGCACGCGCAGCAGCGGGCCGTCGCCGTGGGCCAGCGTGGCCATGCGCGGTAGCAGGTAGTAGGCCATCACCGGTGTGAGCGTGACCGAGACCAGCATGCTGGCGAGGATCGAAACGATGTAGGCCACCCCGAGCGGCGTGAACAATCGCCCCTCGATGCCGGGCAGCGCGAACAGCGGCACGAACACCAGCACGATGATGAGCGTGGCGTAGACGATCGCCGAGCGCACTTCGAGCGTCGCCGCGCCGATCACCTCGATCACCGGGCGGGGCGCGGCTGCGGCGTGGTTCAGCTTGAGCCGGCGCAGCACGTTTTCCACGCCAACCACGGCATCGTCGACCAGCTCGCCGATGGCGATTGCGAGGCCGCCGAGCGTCATGGTGTTGATCGAAAGCTCGAAGGCGCGAAACACCAACACGGTGATCAGGATCGAGACCGGGATCGCCGCGAGCGAGATGATCGTGGTGCGCACGTTCATGAGAAAGAGAAAAAGCACGATCGCCACCAGGATCGCGCCGTCGCGCAGGGCCTGCTCGACGTTGTCGATCGAGCGTTCGATGAACTCGGCCTGCCGGAAAAGTACCTGCGGCGCGGAGAGGCCCGTCGGCAGGGCGCGCGACAGTTCCTCGAGCGCGGCGCCGATCTCCCGCGTGAGCCGCGAGGTGTCCGCGCCGGGCTGCTTCTGCACCGAGAGAATCACCGCGGGCTTGGCGTTGTAGCCGGCGTCGCCGCGCTTCTGGGCGGCGGCGATGCGGACCTCGGCCACCTGGCCGAGCAGCAGGGGTTGCCCGCCGCGCACGCCCACCGCGAGGCCGCGCAGGTCCTCGATGCGCGTGGTGCGCCCGATCTGCCGGATCAGGTACTCGCGCGCGTGGGTCTCGAGAAAGCCGCCGCTGGTGTTGGCGGCGAAGCCGCGCAACGCGTCCTCCAGCGCCTCGAGGGACACGCCGAGCGCGCGCATCTGCGCCGTATCCGGCTCGACGCGGTATTGCCGCACTTCGCCGCCGATCGGGATCACCTGCGCGACCCCGGGGACGGTGAGCAGGCGCGGCCGCAGCACCCAGTCGGCGTACTCGCGCGCCGCCATGGGGCTGGTCATCGCCGGGTCCGCCGGCAGCGCGATCAGCATGATCTCGCCCATGATCGAGGAGATCGGGCCCATCTGCGGGGTGATGCCGGGGGGCAGTTGCTCGCGTACCAGCGCGAGGCGTTCCGAGACCTGCATACGGTTGAGGAAGATGCCCGAGCCCCATTCGAACTCGACGTAGACCACCGACAGGCCGACGCCCGAGACCGAGCGCACGCGGGTCACGCCGGGCATGCCATTCATGGTGGTCTCGATGGGAAAGGTGACGAGCTGCTCGACT
>DATCYZ010000058.1:0-6201 GCA_036526195.1 Burkholderiales bacterium | reverse complement strand
GTGGCCGGTGCGCGTTCGAACGGCGGGTACACCATGTCCCACCAGAACCCGGGCCGGAACAGCGTGAAGGTGATCAGGAACAGCGCGAGGGTCTCGTACCAGCGCGTGCGCACCAGGAAGTAGCCCTGCGTGGCCGCGGCGAACAGGAGCATCGCCACGGTGGCGCTGACCACCGTCAGGACCAGATGCCACCAGCTGTCGATGCCGATCATCAGCAACTGGGTGTTGAAGATGAACAGGAACGGCAGCACCGCGGTGCGCATGCTGTAGAAGAAGGCGGTGACCCCGGTCTTGATCGGGTCGGTGCGCGCGATCGCTGCGGCGGCGAACGAGGCCAGGCCCACCGGCGGCGTCACGTCCGCCATCAGCCCGAAATAGAACACGAACATGTGCACCGCGATGAGCGGCACCAGCAGGCCGCTCTGCGCGCCGAGCTCGACCACCACCGGCGCCATCAGCGTGGACACCACGATGTAGTTTGCCGTGGTCGGCAGGCCCATGCCGAGGATCAGGCTGATCACCGCCACCAGCACCAGCATGATCATCACGTTGCCGCCGGAGATCAGCTCCACCAGTTCGGTCATCACCAGGCCGATGCCGGTGAGCGAGACGGTGCCGACGATGATGCCCGCGGCCGCCGTGGCCACGCCGATGCCGATCATGTTGCGCGCGCCGGCGACCATGCCCTCGAGCAGCTCGCGAAGGCCCAGCTTCACCGATGCGCCGATGGCGCCGCGGCCGCGAAACAGCGCCATCAGCGGGCGCTGGGTGACCAGCACGAAGATCATGAAGAGCGTCGCCCAGAACGCCGACAGGCCCGGCGACAGCTGCTCGACCATCAGGCACCAGATCAGCACCACGACGGAGAGCAGGTAATGCAGGCCCGATTTGAGCGTCGGCGCGGTTTCCGGCAGCTCGAACAGCGGCGCGTCCGGATCGTCCAGTTCGAGTTCCGGCTGGCGCGAACCGAACCACACCAGCCCGACGTAGCTGGCCAGCAGGCCGAGCGTGATGATCGCAGTGGCGGCGCCCGGCAGCGCCGTCTTGATCCAGCCGATGCCCCAGTAGACGACGCCCGAGAGCACGATGAAGCCGCTCACCGTCATCAGGAAGCCGGTGAGCCGTTGCGCGAAAGTGGATTGCGAGCGACGCGGCAGGCCGGAGAGGTTCGCCTTCAGCGCCTCGAGGTGGACGATGTAGAAGAGGGCAATATACGAGATGATCGCCGGCAGGAAGGCGTGCTTGATCACCTGCGTGTAGGGGATGCCGACGTACTCGACCATCAGGAAGGCCGCGGCGCCCATCACCGGCGGCATCAGCTGGCCGTTGACCGAGCTCGACACTTCCACCGCGCCGGCCTGGTCGGGCCGGTAGCCGACCCGCTTCATCAGCGGGATGGTGAAGGTGCCGGTGGTGACCACGTTGGCGATCGACGAGCCCGAGATGATGCCGGTGGCGGCCGAGGACACCACCGCCGCCTTGGCCGGGCCGCCGCGCAGGTGTCCGAGCAGGGCGAAGGCGGACTTGATGAAGTAGTTGCCGGCGCCCGCCTTGTCGAGCAGCGAGCCGAACAGGACGAAGAGGAAGATGAAGCTGCTCGAGACCCCGAGCGCGATGCCGAACACGCCCTCGGTGGTCAGCCACTGGTGCGACATCGCCTTGGAGAGCGACGCCCCCTGGTGGGCGATCATGTCGGGCATGTGCGGCCCGCCGAAGATGTAGACGAGAAAGACGATCGCGACGATCGGCATCGCCGGGCCGAGCACGCGTCGCGCTGCTTCCAGCAGGAGCAGCAGGCCGGTCACGGCGGCGACGAGGTCGAAGGGGGTCGGCTGCCCGGGACGTCCCGATAGCTCCTTGTAGTAGAGGAAGATGTAGCCCGTGCAGAACGCCCCCGTGAGGGCGAACACCCAGTCGAGCGCCGGGATATATTTGCGCGGCGAGCGGCTGGTCGCCGGGTAGGCCATGAAGGCGAGCAACATCGCGAAGGCGAGGTGGATCGAGCGCGCCTCGGTGTCGTTGAACACCAGCGCTGGGATGCCGAGCGAGAAGGGCAGCGGCGAGGCATACCAGAGCTGGAACAGCGACCAGGCAAGCGCCAGCAGCAGCATGGCCTTCGCCACCGCGCCGCCCGGCGAACGTCCGCCGGTGTCACTGTCCGCGACCAGTGCCTCGAGCTTCGCCTTGTCCGGTGCGCCGGCGGCGCCGTTCGATTCGCTCATGCTCCCCTCCTCCTTCCGCTACCGCACAACGAAAACGGGGCCGCGGGGCGCAGCTGCGCGCCCGGCGACCCCGGCGGGCCCTGTCGGCCGGCTTACTTCATCCAGCCCTTTTCCTTGTAGTACTTGGCCGCGCCGTCATGCAGCGGGGCCGAGAGGCCATCGGCCATCATCTTCTTCGGGTCGAGGTTGGCGAAGGCCGGATGCAGCTTCTTGAAGTCGTCGAAGTTGTCGAACACCGCCTTGACCACCTGGTACACCGACTCCGCAGGCGCCTTGGTCGAGGAGACGAAGGTCGCGAGCACGCCGTAGGTGTGCGTCGCTTCCGGGTTGCCGGTGTACAGGCCGCCCGGGATCGTCGCCTTGGCGTAGTACGGGTTGCTCGACACCAGCTTGTCGACCGCCGGCCCGGTGAGCGAGACCAGCTTCGCGCCGCAGGTGGTGGTCGGGTCCTGGATGTTTGCCGAGGGGTGGCCGACGCCGTAGAAGAAGCCGTCGATCTTGTTGTCGCACAGCGCCGCGCCGTGCTCGTCGGCCTTCAGCTCGGAGGCGAGCGCGAAGTCGCCCATCTTCCAGCCCATCGCGCCCATCAGCTCTTCCATCGAGGCGCGCGTGCCGGAGCCGGGGTTGCCGACGTTGAAGCGCTTGCCCTTGAAGTCGGCGAAGGACTTGATGTTGGCTTCCTTGCGCGCGAGCACCGTGAACGGTTCCGGGTGGATCGAGAACACCGCGCGCAGTTCCCTGAACGGGCCGGCCTCCTTGAACTGGCTGGTGCCCTTGGTGGCGTGGTACTGCCAGTCGGACTGCGCGACACCCATGTCGAGTTCGCCACCGCGGATCGTGTTGATGTTGTAGATCGAGCCACCGGTGCTCTCCACCGAGCAGCGAATGCCGTGCGCCTTGCGGTCCTTGTTCACCAGCCGGCAGATCGCGCCGCCCGCGGCGTAGTACACGCCGGTGACGCCGCCGGTGCCGATGGTGATGAACTTCTGCTGCGCCTGGGCGACGCCGGGCAGGGCGAATGCGCCGGCAACGGCCAGCGCGCCAAGGGTCGTCGCGACTCTGGAAGATGTCTTCATGAAGGGCTCCTTTCCATTTCTTGAAAATTCAGGGGCGCGTCAGTGCGCACCGGGTCGGACAATCGGGTCAGGACCCGATTCGATCCTTATACCCTACCAAAAGAGTGGGGTTACTGCGAATCGTCCGGCTTGACGCTCAGGCCCGCGTGGCAATGTTGCGAAGTTCGCGCATGGCCACCGACACCATGGCCAGATCCAGGGCTTCATGCGCCCGCAGGTCGGCCTGCACGTTGACGAAGCGCTCCAGCAGCGTGCGGTTGGCCTGCTCCCAGGCCGCGATGGCGTTGCGCGCGTCGCGCTTGCGACCCGCGCCACGCAGCGCGTCTGCGGTCAGTTGCCGCTGCATCCCGGACAGATCGTCGCGCAACGCGGCTTTCGCCAGGGCCTGCCAGTGCGTTTCGGAGGGCAGCTCGGCAATTCGCGCCCGCAACCACGGGAACTCGAGCCGTCCGCCAAGCGCGAAGTAGGCCTGCGCCACCCCGTCCACCTGCCGCTTGAGGGCGCCGGCGATCTCGACCAGGTCGAGGACCGCCGGCAATGCGTCGAACCCGGCCACGCCCGCCGCCAGCCCGGCCGGCACGCCCGCGCCGGTGTAACGCGACCGGGTGCGTTCCCAGCCCTCGCGTTCGCCCTCGGTGAGCGCCGCCGGCAGCATGCCGCCGAGGATTTCGACCCCGGGACGAAACAGCGCGATCGCCGCCGCGACGTCGTCCAGGTGCCTGCGATTGCGCAGCAGCCACAGGCTGGCGCGCACCAGCAGGCGGCCGGCGTCGAGCAGCATCGCGCTCTGGTCGGCGTCCGCCACCTTGTGCCCGAGGGCGTCCACCTGCGCCCAGAACGGCACCATGGCGAACACCTCGCGCGCCACCATGTACGCGCGCAGGACCTCGGCGGTGCTCGAGCCGGTCTCCTCGCGCATGCGGTGCACGAAGGTGCTGCCGACGCGGTTGATCGCGCTGTTGGTGACGTGCGTCGCGATGATCTCGCGCCGCAACGGGTGCGCAAGGATCTGCTTCCTGAACCGCGCGCGCAGCGGTTTCGGGAAGTAGCGCTCGAGCGCGGTCGCGAAGGTCGGCTCGTCGGGGATGTCGGAGGCGAGCAGGTCGTCGTAGACCTGCATCTTCGCATACGCCAGCAACACCGCGCGTTCGGGCGAGCTCAGCCCGAGGCGCGCCGTGCGCCGCTCGGCGATCTCCTTCTCGGAGGGCAGGAACTCGATGGCCCGGTTCAGCCGTCCGGCGCGTTCGAGCGCCTGGATGAAGCGCACCTGCTGCTCCAGCAACTGCGGCGCGACCCGGCCCGCCACCGACAGGCTTTGCGTCTGGAACACGTTGTCGCGCAGCACCAGCGCCGCCACCTCGTCGGTCATCACCGCCAGCTGGCGGTTGCGCTGCTTCAGCGAGAGCGTGCCCTCGCGCATCGCGGCGTTCAGCAGGATCTTGATGTTCACTTCATGGTCGGAACAGTCGACGCCCGCGGAGTTGTCGATCGCGTCGGTGTTCACCCGGCCGCCGGCGAGCGCGAACTCGATGCGGCCCAGCTGGGTGAGCCCGAGGTTGCCGCCCTCGGCCACCACCTTGCAGCGCAGCTCGCCGCCGTTCACGCGCAGGGCGTCGTTCGCGCGGTCGCCCACCTGCGCGTGCGTCTCGCGCGCCGCCTTGACGTAGGTGCCGATGCCGCCGTTGTAGAGCAGATCCACCGGCGCCTTGAGGATCGCGTTCGCCAGCTCGGTCGGCGGCAGCGTCTTCGCCTCGATGCCGAGCACCTGCCGCGCCTCGGACGAAAGAGGGATGGTTTTGGCGCTGCGCGGCCAGACGCCCCCGCCTTTCGAGATCAGTTTCGCGGCGTAGTCGGCCCACGCCGAGCGCGGCAGGCTGAACAGGCGCGCGCGCTCGGCCCAGCTGGCCGCCGGGTCCGGGTCCGGGTCGATGAAGATGTGCCGGTGGTCGAAGGCCGCCACCAGGCGGATGTGCTTCGACAGCAGCATGCCGTTGCCGAAGACGTCGCCCGACATGTCGCCTATGCCGACCACGGTGAAGGGCTGCGATTGCGTGTCCACGCCGAGTTCGCGGAAATGGCGCTTGACCGATTCCCAGGCGCCGCGCGCGGTGATGCCCATCTTCTTGTGGTCGTAGCCGACCGAGCCGCCGGAGGCGAACGCGTCCCCGAGCCAGAAGCCGTAGTCCTGCGCCACGCCGTTGGCGATGTCAGAGAAGGTCGCGGTGCCCTTGTCCGCGGCCACCACCAGGTAGGGGTCGTCGCCGTCGTGGCGCACCACCTGCGGCGGCGGCACCGGCTTGCCCTCGACCAGGTTGTCCGTGACATCGAGCAGCCCGCTCAGGAACATCCGGTAGCAGGCCACGCCCTCCTTCATCAGCGCCTCGCGGTCCCCCGGCGGCGGCTGCTTCACCACGAAGCCGCCCTTCGAGCCCACCGGCACAATGACCGCGTTCTTCACCATCTGCGCCTTCATCAGGCCGAGCACCTCGGTGCGGTAGTCCTCGCGCCGGTCCGACCACCGGATGCCGCCGCGGGCAACCGGGCCGCCCCGCAAATGGATGCCTTCGACTCCCGGGGCCAGGACGAAGATCTCGGCCATCGGGAATGGACGGGGCATGTCGGGCACCAGACGCGAGATGAACTTGAGCGATAGCGCCGACCTGCCCTCCTGGTAGGCGTTGGTTCGCGCCGTGGCATCGATCAGGCCCACGAACGCCCGCAGGATCCGATCCTCGTCGAGAGATGGAATCGCCTCCAGTGCCGCCAACACGCCGTCGCGGTGCGTCGAGTAGCCGGACTCGTCCGCATCCGGATCGAAGCGCTCCTCGAACATGGCCACGAGCACCGCAGCCAGTTCGGGGTGCGAGTTGAGGGTGTCGTTGACATAGGAGATGGTGAAGACG